>NZ_JANX01000747.1 GCF_000767795.1 Inquilinus limosus MP06
CCGGCATCGCCGCCTATTCGACCGCGCTGGCCGATGCCGTCGGGCTGGTCTGCGGGGCGGGGGAGGTGGCGGTGGTGCTGGGCGGCGACTGCTCGATCCTGCTTGGCTGCCTGCTGCCGCTGCGCCGGCGCGGGCGCTTCGGGCTCCTGTTCCTCGACGGCCATGCCGATTTCTACCAGCCGGAGGCCGAGCCGAACGGCGAGGCTGCGTCGATGGAGCTGGCCCTGGCCACCGGCCGCGGCCCGGCCGTGGTCACCGATCTCGAAGGGCTGCGGCCGCTGGTGCGCGACGAGGATGTGGTGGCCTTCGGCATCCGCGACGCCGAGGACGCCGCGCGCTTCGGCAGCCAGCGGATCGAGGACAGCGGCATCGAGCTGCTCGACCTCGCCGCGATCCGCCGCTCCGGCCTGGACGCCGCGATGGAGCGGGCGCTGGACTGGCTGACCCGACCCGAGCTGCTCGGCCTCTGGGTCCATCTCGACGCCGACGTGCTCGACGATGCGGTGATGCCGGCGGTCGACTACCGGATGCCGGGCGGCCTGTCCTTCGACGAGCTGGCGGCGGTGCTGGATGCCGCGGCGGCGAGCGGCCGGCTGGCGGGGATCGACATCACCATCTTCAACCCGGCGCTGGATCCCGATGGCACCATCGCCGCCGCCTTCGCCGATGCCGTCGCCCGGGGGCTGCGCTCCTAGGCGCGGGCGTCTATGCTCGGCGCATGCCGCTCCGCCTGCCGCCGCTCTCGTCCCTCCGCTTCTTCGAGGCGGCGGGGCGCCATCTCAGCTTCAAGCTCGCCGCCGCCGAGTTGAACGTCACCCCCAGCGCCGTCAGCCACGGCATCGTCGGGCTGGAGCAGGCGCTGGGGGTCGAGCTGTTCGTGCGCGAGCCGCGCCGGCTGTCATTGACGCCGGAGGGCGCGGACTACCTGCCCTATGTCGCCGAGGCGCTGTCGCTGATCGCCATCGGCACCCAGCGCCTGCCGCATCACCGCGGCCGTCGCGCCATCACCGTCAGCTGCGCCCCGACCTTCGCCTCGCGCTGGCTGCTGCCGCGGCTGCACCGCTTCGGCGAGCGCTGGCCGACCATCGCCGTCACCGTCGACACCTCGCGCCGGCAGGTCGGATTCCCGGTCGACGGCTTCGACTTCGCCATCCGGATGAGCCGGGCGACGGCGGCAGGCGCGGCCTGGACCCGGCTGTTCGGTGAGCGGCTGGTGCCGGTGTGCAGCCCGGAGTATCGCCGGCGGCTGGCGGGCGAGGGTGGGGCGGTCGACCTGGGCCGCGCCGCGCTGATCCACGTCATCCCGGCCAGCGAGGACTGGCTGGCCTGGCTGGAGCGGACGGGCACCGAGGGCGCCGACCTGGCCGGGGGTCTGCGCGTCGACACCATCCAGATGGCGTTCGAGGCCGCCGCCGCGGGGCTCGGCGTCGCCCTCGGCCGGCGGCCGCTGGTCGGACAGGACCTCGCCGCCGGGACCCTGGTCGAGGCCGGACTGCCGGAGATCGAGGCCGAGACCGCCTATTGGCTGGTCGGCGCCGAGGGGGCGGAGCGCCGGCCGGACCTGCTGGGCTTCCGGCGCTGGCTGCTGGGCGAAGTCGAGGCTTCCGGGCCAGACGACGCGGCCGGGCGTCGGACCGCCTGAGGTCGTTCGCCTTTCCATTTGGGAAAACTCGCCTGAAATCCAGAACCGTCATTGCGAGCGCAGCGAAGCAATCCAGGAGCCGGTGCGCACCGGCCCCTGGATTGCTTCGTCGGCTTCGCCTCCTCGCAATGACGGCGAAGGGCTGGTCTTGGCGATTCAAGCGCGAACGGGTGAGGATCCTTCACCCGTCATCAAAACCTTCTCTTTTGCCGGCCTCTCCTGCCGTTGCCATTGTGAGGGCCGGGCGAGGAGGGCCCGGACGATGGTGGCGACGGACAGCAGGCCGCTCGGATCCCCGGCGGTGCGGATAGGGGTGGTGATCCTGGCGGGAGCCCTGATCATGAGCGCGGCGATGGGCGCGCGGCAGACCTTCGGCCTGTTCATCGGGCCGTTCTCCTTCGACCGCGGCCTGCCGGTGACGCTGACCGCCTTCGCCATCGCCCTGCACAACCTGGTCTGGGGCTTCACTCAGCCCTTCGCCGGCGCCGCCGCCGACCGCTGGGGCTCGCCGCCGGTGGTGGCCTTCGGGGCAGTGGCCTTCGCCGCAGGGCTGGTGCTGACCGCCTTCGCCTCCTCGGGTGTGCTGCTGGTGCTCGGCCTCGGCCTGCTGGTCGGGATCGGCATCAGCTGCACCACCTTCGGCGTGGTGCTGACCGCGCTGGGCCGTGCCGCCCCGCCGGAGAAGCGCAGCATGGCGATGGGCCTGGCCAGCGCCGGCGGGTCGCTCGGCCAGGTGGCGCTGGTGCCGGTGGCGCAATGGATAACGAACGCCTCGAGCACCGCCACGTCGCTGCTGGTGCTGGCCGGCTGCCTGCTGGCGGTGGCGCCGCT
>NZ_JANX01000748.1 GCF_000767795.1 Inquilinus limosus MP06
CCAGGTCTCGCGCCATGGCCCCGACCGCGTCGGATCGACCACGCAGGTCGAGCCCCGACCAGGCCGGCTCGGCCGGCGCGTCCAGCAGCCGGGCCCGCAGGCCGCGGAAACCGGGCACGGCGACGAAGGCGGTGCGCAGGATCTCGTGCCGGCCCGCGACCCGCAGCAGCGTGGCGCGCAGCCGCGCCTCGTCGATGTCGCCGAAGAGGGCGGCGACCAGGGTCGCGACGGCCCCAGGATGCTCCGCGGCGGTGCGCTGCTCTGGGCCGAGCGGCCAGGTCTCCGCCCCGGCGGTGAGGGCCAGATCGGTCATCGCGCGCCCTCCAGGCTGCTGCGGTCGACCATGTCGCCCATCGCCACGACGATGCGGCGCGGCCCCTCATAGGGGTCGCGGGCATGGGCGGCGAGCATGTTGTCGAGCATCACCACATCGCCGCGGCGCCAGTCGAAGCGCACGGCGCAGGCCTCGTACAGCCCGCCGATCAGGTCCATGACCTCGTCCTCGATCGGCGAGCCGTCGCCGTAGAACACCTGGCGCGGCATCCGCTCGGGCCCGACCATGGCCAGCAGGTCCTCGCGCACATCGGCGTCGAGGCAGCGTGTGTGGTGCAGCTGGACCTGGTTGAAGAAGGAGCGCTCGCCGGTCAGCGGGTGGGTGATCACCGCCGGGCAGCGGGTGCGGGTCTGCAGCTCGTCCTCGCCGAGCCAGGTGAAGTCCACCCCGGCGGCGCGGCAGCGGGCCTCGACCTCCTCGCGGCTGTCGGTCTTGAAGAAGTCGCGCCAGTCGACGTCGAGATTCTCGGTGAAGGTGCGGACATAGGTCAGACCGAGCCGGGCGAAGCGCTCCGCCAGCTCCGCCGGCAGGCGCCGGAACATCTCGCGGCAATCGACGATCGGCGTGGCGCCACCGACCGGCGACGGCTGCTCGCAGAAGAACCACTGCTTGCGCGGCCAGCGCGGCAGGTGCGAGCTCTCATTGTGGTAGAGGATCATCTTCCGCTCCGGGTAGGGCGTGGAGCGGTAGGTGTTGCGGCCGCCTTCCTTCTTCGGCAGGTCGCCATACGAGCCGTAGAGGCCGGGCTGCAGCGCCTCGGCGAAGGCCTCGAACTCCTGCGGCGTGGTCAGGCCGAAGCCGCGGAACAGCAGGCCGGCATGGCGCCGCAGCCAGGCCTCGACCTGGTCGCGATGCGCCGTGGCCCAGGCCACGGCGTCGAGATCGGCGCTGGCCGGCTCGACCACCAGCGGGAAGATCGCGCCCGGAGTCAGCGCCGAGGTCCGCACCAGCTCGCGCGCCGGCGCCGCGGCGGTGGCCGGGCGGACGGCGGGGGAGGCGAACTTCTTCAGCTTGTCCAGCTTGGCGCCCATGCGGGCGGTGGTCTCGGACGGCGACGCGGTCGACGACATCGCGGACTCCTCCAGGGGGGGAAGGGTGAAGCCGCTCAGCGAGCGGTCCGGGGCTTCGGCGATCTGCTCCAGCAGCGAGGTCCAGGCGGCCACCAGCCGCCCGACGCGCGGCCGGGCGAACAGGTCGGTGGCGAAGACCCATTCGCCGTCGAGGCCCTGCGCGGCGCGGGGGCCGAGCGGGTCGAGGAACAGCGCCATGTCGAACTTGGAACCATGGGCCTGGGCGGGCCGCAGCTCCGCCGTCAGGCCGTCGACGCCGAAGCGGCCGCGCGGCGCGCTCTGCAGCACGAACAGCACCTGAACCAGCGGGTTGCGGGCGCGGTCGCGCGGCGCGCCGACGGCCTCGACGATCTGGTCGAAGGGCAGCAGCGGCTGCTCGAAGGCCTGCAGCGAATCCTCGCGCACCCGGTCCAGCAGCGCCGCGAAGGGCAGCGCCGCCTCCGGCCGGGCGCGCAGCGGCAGGACGTTGACGAAGAAGCCGACCAGCCGGTCCAATTCGCGCCGCGGCCGGCCGGCGACATCGGTGCCGACGACGAAATCGGTGGCGCCGGTCACGCGGTGCAGCAGCGCCTCGAATGCCGCCAGCAGAACCATGAACAGCGTGCCGCCGCGGGCATGGCCCAGCGCCTCCAGCCGCGCGACCAGCGGGCCCGGCAGGCTGAAGCGGATGCTGTCCCCGGCCTGGGAGGCGACAGCCGGGCGCGGCCGGTCTGCCGGCAGCTCCAGCCGCTGCGGCACGCCGGCCAGACGGCCACGCCAGAACGCCTTCTGCCGCTCCAGCAGGTCGCCCCGCAGCAGCCGGCGCTGCCATTGCGCATAGTCGAGATACTGCACCGGCAGCGGCGGCAGATCGGCCGGGCCATGCACCAGCGCGGCGCGGTACAGCGCGCCGAGATCATCGATCAGCACGCCGATCGACCAGCCATCGGCGACGATATGGTGCAGGCCCAGCAGCAGGCTGTGATCGGAAGGCCCGAGCCGCAGCAGCGTGGCGCGTAGCAGCGGCGCCGCCGCCAGGTCGAAGGGCCGCCGCGCCTCCTCCGCCTCGATCTCGG
>NZ_JANX01000749.1 GCF_000767795.1 Inquilinus limosus MP06
TCGTGGTGTCCGCCGGAGTGTGGTCGCGCGAGATCGTCCGCCGCCTGGGCCTGAAGGTGCCGCTGGAGACCGAGCGCGGCTACAACACCACCATCCCGGAGGCGCCGCTGAAGCTGCCGATGCCGGTGGTCTTCGCCGATCACGGCTTCGTCGCCTCCCCCCTGTCCGACGGCCTCCGCATCGGCGGGGCGGTGGAGCTGGCGGCGGTGGACGCACCGGCCAATCTGGCCCGCGCCCGGGCGCTGCGGCAGAAGGCCCGGCGCTATCTGCCGGCGATCCCGGAGACCGGCGGCACCGAGTGGATGGGCTGCCGCCCCTCCACCCCCGACAGCCTGCCGGTGATCGGCCCGCATCCGCGCGACCCGCGCATCGTCCTCGCCTTCGGCCACGGCCATCTCGGCCTGACCCTGTCCGCCACCACCGCCCGCCTCGCCGCCGGCTTCCTGTCGGCCAACGGCCCGGCGGATCCCGGCCCCTTCGGCATCGACCGCTTCCAGTGAGCCCGCCATGACCAAGAGCAGCTTCTTCTGCATCGACGCCCACACCTGCGGCAACCCGGTTCGCGTCGTCGCCGGCGGCGCCCCGCCGCTGCAGGGCGCGACCATGAGCGAGAAGCGCCAGCACTTCGTCGCCGAATACGACTGGATCCGCACCGGGCTGATGTTCGAGCCGCGCGGCCATGACGTGATGTCGGGGTCGATCCTGTACGCCCCGACCCGCGACGACGCCGACGCCGCGATCCTGTTCATCGAGACCTCCGGCTGCCTGCCGATGTGCGGCCACGGCACCATCGGCACGGTGACGGTGATGGTCGAGGAAGGGTTGGTGCGGCCGAAGACGCCGGGCCGGCTGCGCCTCGAGGTCCCGGCCGGCATCGTCGACGCGGAGTACGAGCAGGACGCCGCCGGCCACGTCACCTCGGTGCGCATCCGCAATGTCCCGTCCTTCCTCTATAAGGAGAAGCTGGAGTTCGAGCTGCCGGGAGTCGGTCCGCTGGTGGCCGACATCGCCTATGGCGGCAACTTCTACGCCATCATCGAGCCGCAGCCGGGCTATGCCGACCTGGAGGCCCTGTCCGCCGGCGAGATCCAGCGCCTGTCGCCGATCGTCCGCCGGGTGGTGAATGAGCGCTTCGACATGGTGCATCCGGAGGACCCGACCATCCGCGGCCTGCGTCATGTGCAGTGGACTGGCAAGCCGAAGCACCCGGAGGCGCATGCCCGCAACGCCGTGTTCTACGGCGAGAAGGCGATCGACCGGTCACCCTGCGGCACCGGCACCTCGGCCCGCATGGCCCAGCTGGCGGCGCGCGGCGATCTCAAGACCGGCGACGCCTTCGTGCATGAGAGCATCATCGGCAGCCTGTTCCACGGCCGGGTCGAGGGCACGGCCAAGGTGGGACCGTTCGACGCGATCATCCCGTCGATCGCCGGGCAGGCCTGGCTGACCGGCTACAACACCATCTTCCTCGACGACCGCGACCCCTTCGTCCGCGGCTTTACGGTCATGTGAAGGCGGCTGCAGCCCGGCTACTGTGACCTCCGGACGATTCGCGGGGCTTTTCGGAACACTGACACCGTCATTGCGAGCGCAGCGAAGCAATGACGGTGCTGGGTTTTGGAAAAGCCTGCCATGGGTGGGGAGAACGGAATGATCGACCGGGTGCTTCTGATCGGGGCCGGGCTGCACGGCATGGTGGCGGTGGCGATGGGCGCCTTCGCCGCCCACGGCATGGCCGATGCGGCGCCGGAGCGGCTGGGCTGGGTGCACACCGGGGCGCAGTACCAGCTGGTGCATGCCGTCGCCCTGCTGGCCCTGGCCCTGCTGGGCGCGCCGGGCGGGCTGCGCTGGGCGGGCTGGTCCTTCCTGGCCGGCGCCGTGATCTTTTCCGGCACGCTGTACCTGATGGCCTTCGGCGCGCCGCGCTGGTTCGGCGCCATCACCCCGATCGGCGGCGTGCTGCTGATCCTGGGCTGGGGTCTGGCCGCGCTGGCCGCCTTCCGCCTGGCGGAAAGCTGAGGCCGGAACCGTTGGCCGCGGCCGCCGCCCGCGCTAGGGTTCGCCATGGCTGATTTGGATCTCGACGCGCGCGACCTGATCTGCCCGATGCCGGTCCTGAAGGCGCGCAAGGCGCTGCAGGGGCTGGCACCGGGCCAGGTGCTGGACGTGCTGGCCACCGACGCCGCGGCGCGCAAGGACTTCCCGGCTTTCTGCGACGCCACCGGCCACGTCTTGGTCGCGGTGACCGAGGAGGCCGACGGCGCCACCCGCTACAGCATCCGCAAGGCCGGATAAGGCAGGACGGGCATGGACACGCTGCTCTTCACCCACCCGGCCTGCATCGGCCACGACACCGGCCCCGGCCATCCCGAACGGCCGGACCGGCTGCGGGCGGTGCTGACGGCGCTGGAGGATGAGAGCTTCGCCCTGCTGCAGCGCCGCGAGGCGCCGGAGGCGAC
>NZ_JANX01000750.1 GCF_000767795.1 Inquilinus limosus MP06
GCGTCGAACGGCCTGGCGACGGCCGACCGGGTGCCGGGCGGCTTCGCCAGCTCGCTGGGCGTCAATTCCAGCTTCGGCGTCAGCGGCGGGCTGAACGTCAACAACACCTCCGGCCCGGTGAGCGTGACCGGCGCCGCGGGCATCAGCATGTCGACCAGCCTGGGCGGCGCCTCGGTCATCGGCGATGCCGATGCGGCGGCATCGCATTCCGGCCTCACGGTCGGCGGCGCCGCGGCGGGGCCGGGCGGCACGTCCGCCGAGGCGTCCGGGATCACGGCGTCGGGTGCCGGCTCGACCTCGAGAGGCGGGATCGGAAGCGCGTTCAGCGGCGGGACGTCGAGGAGCATCGGCGGAGCGTTCCGCAATTGACCCCCGGAATCGTCGCGGCGGGTCTCGGCCCTGCGGCTGCTCCGCGAAGCCGAAAATCCGGATGGTGGAAGGGAACGGGCGCCCGATGGCGCCTGTTGAAAGGTGCACGTTTCCGGATGCTGGAGCCGTGCGGGACGAACCCTCGGGCCGCCGTCCTCCGAATGAGGAGTGATGACCATGGTGATCCCGGCCAGTGACGAACCGTCTCCCGCTCTGACGATCGGCGGCGGCGCTCGCCGCGCCGGGGCCGGGGAAGGGCGCTGCGATGGCGGGCTGTCCTTCGTGGTCGAACGCCCGCCGGGGCGGCAGGCCGGGACCATGCGAAGCGGCTTCATCGCATCCGCGGCGGCCGCCCTGGTGCTGTCGGCCTGCAGCCAGCCCCCTCCGCGGCAGGGGACCGTCGCGGTCGAGACCGGAGGGTCCACCGTGATCGTCCCCGCAGGGACCCCGATCATCACGCCGGGACCCGCGATCAACCCGGGAACCCAGGTCGTGCTGGTCACGCCCGGGATCCCGGCCTCCGCGGCGGGCAACCCGGTCGTCACGCCGGTGCCGCCGGTCTCCGTCCCGCGATCCTCGGCTCCCGTCATGGCAACTCCGGTTTCCACCGCGGGGGTGCCGCTGTCCGGCCCCGATATCGTCTCGCTGCTGTCGAACCAGACGGTCTACGCCCGCTACGCCATCAACACCGGGACCCTGCGCGCGGGCGATCCCTGGGTTGAGTACTATCGGCCGGACGGCCAGTACTATTACAGGGACCAGCGCCGCTCCTTCGTGGGGCGGTGGTCCGTGGCGAACGGAAAGCTCTGCTACTCCGAGAACGCGTCCACGGTCTGCGGTGTCGTCTACAGGACGGGCGACACGATATCCTTCACCCAGGAGGGGAGGATCGTCGGCAACAGCACCCGGGTGGTGCCGGGCGACGTCGAACGGCTGGCCGGAGGCTTCAGCCAGTTTTGACGGTCCGGTGGTGGCGACCGCTGCCGGTCGGTGCTTTTTCGGCCATGAATCAAGTATTCGTGAAGAGTATTTTGAGGGCGGCGCTTCGAAAAGCGAAACGAACCGGTCATGGTTGTGTCTTTGCCAGTATTCCTATGGGCAAGAACATAATTCTATCGACTTGATCGGCTCTTTCCTTTGCGGTGATATGGTGTAGTCTCTGTCGTCCAATCGGCCGCGAGGCTGGTTGGCGACCCGAGGCCGGAGAGCATTCGGTCGACCCCCAGGTCCAGGATGGTGGCGTTCAGACCCCGTCAACCATCCGCATTCGTCCGGCCTGCCCGGCGAATGTGGCCACAGGGTTAGGAAGCCGATGCTCGAGAAGCGGTCACTGCGGGCCTCCGCCGGCAAGGCGGATGACGTCTGGACGACGGATTCGGTGCCGGAACCGGAGCGGGAGGATTACTGGCGGGGGGCGCTCCGCCGGCTCTATCCCGATCTGACGGCCGTGGAGCCGCTCGATGGGGAGGCGGTGCGCGGCCGCCTGGTTGTCCGCAGCTTCGCCGACGGATGGGCGGGCGAGTGCCAGCAGAGCGCGGCCCGCCTGGCCGGTGCCGGGTGCGATCCCGCCGGGGACGGGTGGGACGGCTACAATCTCATCCTGCAGATCTACGGCGTCGGGCGTGTCAGCCACGCCGGCCGGACGTTTCACCGGCGGTTCGGCGAGATGACGCTGACGGACGCCGCGCTGCCCTTCGAGGAGGTCGGCCTGGGCTCCCCGCATGTGCAGGTGTGGCGGCTGCCGCGCCACGTTCTCGAACCCCTGCTGATCGCCCCGGATCTCTCGGTCGGGGTGGGCATTCACGGCCGGCACGGCGCCGGCGCCCTGCTTCTGAGCCTGCTGCAGACGACCTGGCGCGAATGCGGCGGCCTGGCGCGGCCGATGCAGCACCGGATCCAGGAGTCCATCTGCCGCCTCGTCGCGCTGGCCTTCAGCCCGGCCTCCATCGTGCACAGATCCGGCCACAACGGCGCTCGCCAGGCATCTCTGCCGGAGGCGTGCGCCTTCATCGAGAGCCGGCTGCAGGATCCGCGGCTCGGCGTCGGCGAGGTGGCCGAATGGCTGTGCTGCTCGCGCCGCAAGC
>NZ_JANX01000751.1 GCF_000767795.1 Inquilinus limosus MP06
GGCCCAGCCGGTGGCGGCCTCGGTCCCGACCGGCGCGGCCGACAGCAGCAGCACCGGCAGCGGCGCCAGTCGCAGCGCCGCGGCCAAGCCGGCGATGCCGGCGCCGATCACCACGACTCGGTCCTGCGGGCGGGAAGAGATCGCGTCCATCAGCGCACCTCCAGCATGCGTTCGACCGCGGCGCGGGCGCGGCCGGCCACGGCGGGGTCCAGCGTCACCGCCTCGGTCATCGTCTCCAGCGCGTGCCGGATCCCGGGCAGGGTGATCCGCTTCATATGCGGGCACAGGTTGCAGGGCCGGATGAAGTCGATCTCCGGGAACTGCACGGCGACGTTGTCGCTCATCGAGCATTCGGTCACCAGCACCACGCGGCCGGGCCGCTCGCGGGCGACATAGTCGCTCATGGCGGCGGTGGAGCCGGCGAAATCGGCCTCGGCCACCACCTCGGGCGGGCATTCCGGATGGGCCAGCACGGTCACGCCGGGATGGCGGTCGCGCAAGCCCTGGATGTCGTCGGGGCCGAAGCGCTCATGCACCTCGCAGGCGCCCTGCCAGGCGATGATCTCGACCTTCGTCTCGGCCGCGACATTGGCTGCCAGGTACCGGTCGGGGATGAAGATCACCCGCGGCACGCCCAGGCTCTCCACCACCTTCACGGCGTTGCCGGAGGTGCAGCAGATGTCGCTTTCCGCCTTCACCGCGGCCGAGGTGTTCACGTATGTGACGACCGGCACGCCGGGATAGCGGCGACGCAGCAGGCGCACATCCTCCGGCGTGATCGATTCGGCCAGCGAGCAGCCGGCCCGGGAATCGGGGATCAGCACGGTCTTGGCCGGGTTCAGCAGCTTCGCGGTCTCGGCCATGAAGTGCACGCCGCACAGCACGATCACCGACGCCTCGACCCGCGCCGCCTCGCGCGCCAGAGCCAGGCTGTCGCCGGTGATGTCGGCGATGCCGTGGAAGATCTCCGGCGTCTGGTAGTTGTGGGCCAGGATCACGGCGTCGCGCTCCCGCTTCAGCCGCAGGATGGCGTCGATGTCCGGAGCGAAGCCCGGCCAGTCGAAGGCCGGGATGACGCGGGACAGGCGGCCGTACAGCGGCGCCATGCGCGCGGCGACGGCGGGGGTGTAGTCGGCATGGGCTGACATCGGGTTCTGCTCGCTTCGAGAATTACGAGGACAGGGGCGGCCCGAATCGGTGTCGCTTTGGTTACTCTAATTCTCAGAATAAGAAAATCAAGTGACAACGCAGCGGCCTCATTGGCAGGGGCGGCCGCGGGGCTACATTGGAGGGGGCAGGAGTCGCCGCCAGTCCCCTGCAAGTCCAACCCCGTCCCCACGGTCCGGGCGCAGCGGCGCCCGGCCGAAGCCAAGGAGAGACATCGTGGAGCAGCGCAATCTCGGCCGGTCCGGCATCCGGGTCGGGCCGCTGGCCCTGGGCGGCAACGTGTTCGGCTGGACCGCGGACGAGGCGGCCTCGTTCCGGGTGCTCGACGCCTTCGTCGATGCCGGGCTGAACCTGATCGACACGGCCGACTGCTATTCCTCCTGGGCGCCCGGCAACAAGGGCGGCGAGTCGGAGACGATCATCGGCCGCTGGCTGAAGCGCAGCGGCAAGCGCGACCGGGTGGTGATCGCCACCAAGGTCGGCTGGGAGATGCCGGGCCGGCCGCAGCGCAAGGACCTGTCGGCCGCCTGGATCCGCGAGGAGGTCGAGAATTCGCTGCGCCGGCTGCAGGTCGACGTCATCGACCTGTACCAGTCGCATCACGACGACCTGGAGACGCCGCAGGAGGAGACGCTGGCGGCGCATGCCGAGCTGATCCGCGCCGGCAAGGTGCGGGCGATCGGCGCCTCGAACTTCTCCGCCGAGCGCTTCGCCTCCGCCCTGAAGCTGAGCGAGCGGGGCCTGCCGCGCTACGAGACGATGCAGCCGCATTTCAATCTCTACGAACGGTCGCATTACGAGGGGCCGCTGGAGGATCTGTGCCGGCGCGAGGGCATCGGCGTGATCAGCTATTTTTCGCTCGCCGCCGGCTTCCTCACCGGCAAGTACCGCACCGAGGCCGACCTGTCGCAGAGCGCCCGCGGCGGCGGCATGAAGGACCGGCTGAACGCGCGCGGCCTGCGCATCCTCGACGCGCTCGACACGGTGGCGGAGGCGCATGGCGTGCGTCCGGCCACGGTGGCGCTGGCCTGGCTGATCGCCCGTCCCGGCATCACCGCTCCGATCGCCAGCGCCACCAGCCCGGAGCAGCTGGAGGACCAGATCGCCGCCACCCGCCTGACCCTGACCGCCGACGAGATCACGCTGCTGGACGAGGCGGGGCGGTAGGCGACGGGGAGGGGGCGTCGGGGTCATCGACTGCCTCTCAAATTGCCTCTCCCGCCTGGCGGGAGAGGTCGGGCTCGCGCAGCGAGACCGGGTGAGGGCGGGCTCGGCCTCGACAAAA
>NZ_JANX01000752.1 GCF_000767795.1 Inquilinus limosus MP06
GCCCCCGGCGCAGCAGGGCCGTCTGCTCGGCGCGCTGTCGGCCATGGGCGTGCACATGCCGGAGCAGCAGGAGCCGAGGCCCGCGGTGGCGCCGACCGCCCCGCCGAAGGATGAGCGCCCGGTGTGGCAGCGCTTCCTGACCGGCATCGACCGGCCGGCCGATATCGACGGCTGGGATCTGGCCGTGGTGCTGGAGGTCGACCGCCAGGCCGCGGTGATCGGGCTGGAGGATGGCAGCCAGGGCCGCATCGACCGCAGCGACATGACCTGGGCCCGCCGGGTCGAGAACGGCCGCATGGGCCGGCAGGTCGGCGGCGCCGACGACGTCCTGGCCAAGGGCGACGTGATCTGGGTCCAGCCGGCGACCGCCAAGACCTCTGCGCCGCAGCTGGCCGCCTATTCGCTGCGCCAGGTGCCGGAGGTGTCGGGCGCGCTGGTCGCGATCGAGCCGTTCACCGGCAAGGTGCTGGCGATGTCGGGCGGCTTCGACTTCTCGCTCAGCGAGTTCAATCGCGCCACCCAGGCGCAGCGCCAGCCGGGCTCGGCCTTCAAGCCCTTCGTCTATCTCTCGGCGCTGGAGCATGGCTACACCCCGTCCAGCCTGATCTACGACACGCCGATCTCGGTCGACCAGGGCCAGGGCGCCGGCCGCTACCGGCCGCGCAACTATGGCGGCGGCTTCATCGGCCTGGCCACGCTGCGCTCCGGCGTCGAGCGGTCGCGCAATGTCATGACCATCCGCCTGCTGGTCGAGATGGGGCTGCAGCCGGTGAAGCAGACGGCAGAGGCCTTCGGCATCTACCAGAACATGCCGCTGTACCCGGCGATGGGCCTGGGCGCCGGTGAGACCACGCCGCTGAAGCTGACCACCGGCTACGCCACCATCGCCAATGGCGGCTACCAGATCAGCCCCTATCTGATCGAGCGGGTGCAGGACCGTGACGGCCGCAGCCTGCGGCAGCCGGGGGTGACGGGGCCGGACCGGGCCGACTGCATCCCCTGCGCCGCTCCGGCCTGGACCGGCCAGGCGGCGCCGCAGCGCCCGCGCGGGCAGGAGCTGGACGACCCGATCGCCAACTACCAGATGATCTCGATCCTGCAGGGCGTCACCCAGCGCGGCACCGCCGCCCGGCTGGCCGGGCTGGGGCTGCCGCTGGCGGGCAAGACCGGCACCACCAACGATTCGAACGACGCCTGGTTCGTGGGATTCTCGCCGAAGATCGCGGTCGGCATCTATGTCGGCTACGACAAGCCGCGCAGCCTGGGCGCCGGCGCCACCGGCGGGTCGATCGCGGTGCCGATCTTCAGCGACTTCATCAAGGACGCGCTGGCCGGCAGCGATCCGGGCGCCTTCGCGGTGCCGCCGGGCGTCAGCTTCGCCTATGTCGACCGCCGCAACGGCTATGCCGCCGAGGCGGGCGGGTCGGACGTGATCCTGGAGGCGTTCCGCCCCGGCACCGAGCCCGGCCCGCCGCCGGTCGCCGACACCTTCGGCGAGACCACCCAGGATGCGCTGACGGGAACGGGCGGCCTTTACTGAGGATCTGTTCGACAACAGGCCTCGAAAGGACGACCCCATTGTTGTCATTGCCGGGCTTGACCCCCGCAATCCAGTGGATGTCGACAATCTCTGGATGTGCGGGTCAAGCCCGAGCATGACAATTTCAGGTTCGGTTGAAGCGACCCGACCGATGTCAGGCCGCGTCCAAGGCCGCAGGTTTGGGGCCGCCGGTAGCCCAGTCGAGCAGCTCGACCGTGTGCACCACCGGCAGGGCGATGCCCAGGCCGATCTGGGTGATGCAGCCGATGTTGCCGGCCGCGACGATCGCCGCTCCGGTGCTCTCCACCGCCCGCACCTTGCGCGCCCGCAGCTCGTCCGCGATCTCCGGCTGCAGCAGGTTGTAGGTGCCGGCCGAGCCGCAGCACAGGTGTCCGTCCGGCACCTCGCGCAGCATGAACCCCGCCGCGGCCAGCAGGCGGCGCGGTGGCGCGATGACCCGCTGGCCGTGCTGCATCGAGCAGGCGGAGTGGTAGGCCACCGCCTGGCCGGTCGGCCGCGCCGGCGGCTGCAGCCCGACCTCGTCCATCAGCTCGGTGACGTCCTTGGCCAGGGCCGAGACCTTGGCGGCGCGCCCGGCCCAGGCCGGGTCGGCACGGAACATATGGCCGTAATCCTTGACCGTGGTGCCGCAGCCGGAGGTGTTGACGACGATGGCGTCGAGGCCACCCTCCTCCGCGACGCGGCTCCAGGCCTCGATATTGGCGCGGGCCGAGGCCAGCGCCGCCTCCTCCCGCCCCATATGGTGGGTCAGAGACCCGCAGCAGCCGGCGCCCGGCGCCACCACCACCTCGACTCCGTGCCGGGTCAGCAGGCGGATCGTGGATTCATTGATCGCCGGGTCCAGCACCGTCTGGGCGCAGCCCGACAGCAGCGCCACCCGTCGCTTG
>NZ_JANX01000753.1 GCF_000767795.1 Inquilinus limosus MP06
GCCGCCGCCGGCACCGCCGCGGCCGCGCCCCTGATCGAGCGCGGGCTGGCGCCGCTGGCGGCGATCGCGCTGGGCTTCCATCTGCTGGCCGTGCTGTGCCTCGCCGCGCTGCCGAGGCTGCGCGAGCCGGGTCCAGGGAACGACGTGCCGGTCAGTGCGGCAGCACCACCTTCCGGGCCTGGACGTCGATGACGGAGAATTCGCGGTCGGGGAAGCAATGCGCCCCAACCTCCAGCGCCACGGCGGAATCGGCGTAGAAGCAGATCACCCGGCCGCGGCGGACGAAGGCGTATTGCGAAGGCGCGGCAGTCGCCGAGTCGGCGAGGAACCGCTCCAGAACGGCGACATCCGCCTTCCCGACATGCCCGGCCATGGCCGCCTCCCGGAACCGCCGGCGGCATCCTAGGCCTCGTCGCGCGCCGCGGATATTGGCCGATTGTCCTAGCCTCACGAATTTTTGCATGGCCTTGTCGGGAGCGGGCGTCCCCGGTCGTCCTCGGGACGGAAGCGGTCCTGCCCGGGACCGGCTGAGCGAGGAGGAGCACGCCATGAAGGTTACCCAGCATCTCTGGTTCGAGCGCGATATGGAGGCCGCGATCCGCTTCTACACCGGGCTGATCCCGGGGTCGGCGGTGCACTGGATCTCGCCCTTGCCCGCCGACACGCCGAGCGGCCCGGCCGGCAGCGTCCGGCTGGCCGGATTCACCCTGGGCGACCAGCGCTACCAGGCGATCGAGGCCGGACCGCTGGACCCGTTCAACCACGCCTTCTCGATCATGGTCGAATGCGACGGCCAGGCCGAACTCGACCGGCTGTGGGACGCGCTGAGGGAGGGCGGGTCGGTCGAGCAATGCGGCTGGCTGCGCGACCGCTGGGGCCTGTCCTGGCAGATCGTGCCGAAACGGCTGGGCGTACTGATGGGCGATCCCGACCCGGCCAAGGTCCAGCGCGTCACGGCGGCGATGCTGAAGATGGTGAAGTTCGACATCGCCGCGCTGGAGGCGGCGGCGGAGGGCTGACCCTGGCCGGCGGTCGTCCATGCCGCTAGAAGACGGGACGACCATCTGCCGGGAGGAGGCCATGCCCCAGTTGACCCTGCCGCAGGACGGCCAGTGCCGGTGCGGGCGGGTGCGCTTCCGCGTCACCGCCCCGCCGATGCTGACCATGGCCTGCCACTGCACCGGCTGCCAGCGGATGACCGGCGGCCCCTTCTCCCTCTCCGCCGCGATCCCGACGGCCGGGTTCGCGGTGACGCAGGGCGAGCCGGTGCTCGGCGGGCTGCGCGGCACGCCGGAGCATTATTTCTGCCCGCACTGCATGAGCTGGCTGTTCACGCGGATGCCGGGCATCGACTTCTTCGTCAATGTCCGGCCGACCATGCTGGACGACCCGGCATGGTCGACGCCGTTCATCGAGACCTGGACCAGCGAGAAGCTGCCCTGGGCCGCCACCCCGGCGGTGCACAGCTATGAAGGCTTTCCGCCGGTCGAGGACTATGACCGCCTGATCGCGGAGTATGCGGCGGCGCGGCCCTGACCGGGGCTACGCCGCCGGGCCGTCGCCGGAGCGGGCGTCTTCCGCCTCGGCCTCCGCGTCGCGCTTGGCGCGGTCGCGCTCGATCAGGCCGCCGATGAAGATCGCGATCTCGTAGAGCAGCAGCATCGGCACGGCCAGTGCGATCTGGCTGATCGCATCCGGCGGGGTCAGGACGGCGGCGACGACGAAGACGATGACGATGGCGTAGCGCCGCTTGCTCTTCAGCGTGGCGACGCTGAGGATGCCGACGCGCACCAGCAGCGTCAGCAGCACCGGCAGCTGGAAGGCGATGCCGAAGGCCAGCAGCAGGCGCATCACCAGGTCGAGATACTCCGACACCTTGGCGTCGAGCTTGATCTCGATGCCGCTGCCGACATCCGGGCCCAGCACCTGGAAGGACAGGAAGAACTTCCAGGCCAGCGGGAACACGAAATAGTATACGAAGGCGGCGCCGATGATGAACATCACCGGGCTGAACAGCAGGAACGGCAGGAAGGCGTTGCGCTCGTTCCGATACAGGCCGGGCGCGACGAACATCCAGATCTGGCTGGCCACCACCGGGAAGGCCAGGCAGAAGCCGCCCCAGAAGCCGATCTTGATGTAGGTGAAGAAGGTCTCGGTCAGCGCCGTGGAGATCATCGACCTGGCCTGGCCGGCCGCGGCCAGCGCATCCGCCAGCGGCTGCGCCAGGAACAGGTAGATCGCCTCGGAGAAATGATAGCAGATGAAGAACCCGACCAGGATCGCGACCACGGCATAGATCAGCCGGGTGCGCAGCTCCAGCAGATGGTCCATCAGCGGCATCTGCTTGTCGTCGATCTCCCTGTCGGAGGGCGCCATGGATCAGCTCGCGCGGTCGGTCGGGGTCGGGGTGGCGGCAGAGGCAGGGACCGGCGCGGCGACAGGCGTGGC
>NZ_JANX01000754.1 GCF_000767795.1 Inquilinus limosus MP06
CGGGCGATCTCCTCCAGCCCGTCCTGCGGCCGGTAGGCGCGGCCGGGGTCGCCCAGCAGCACGGTCTTGCCGGCGCCGGCCAGGGCGCGCAGCCAGGGCATGACCCGGTCAGACATCGGCTTCTCGTAGCAGACGTCGCCGGCGGTCACGATGTCGAACCCGTCCAGCGGGTCGCCGATCCGGTCGCCGCTGTCGGCCGCGACCGCGCAGCCATTCGCCGCCGCGTTCAGCCGGATCGCCGCCACCGCGATCGGGTCGATCTCCGCCGCCGTCACCGCGGCGGCGCCGGCCCGGGAAGCGGCCAGGGCGACGATGCCGGAGCCGGCGGCGAAGTCGAACACCCGCTTCCCGGCCACGCTGTCCGGACGATCCAGGATGTGTCGCGCCACCGCCTGGCCGCCGACCCAGGCGAAGGCCCAGTAGGGCGGCGGCAGGCCGGTGCGGCACAGTGTCTCCTCGGTCGCCTGCCACAGCGGCGTCACTTCGCTGGCGAGGTGCAGAACCAGCTCGGGCAGCAGGGGCGTGCGGGTCGGCGCCGTGTTGGCGCGGATGAAGGCATCGATGTCGTCCATGGCCGCCCTTCCTATCCTGCAGGGCGGCGATGAGCCACGGACTCTTGATGTCGCGCGCCGGAATGCGGAAGATTCGCTCAACGGCGACGGCACGGATCGTCGCTGCAGATGAGGAAACGAGCGAGATGGCGACCCGCCATGCCCCGGCCCGGCCGAAGGACGGCCCGGCCGAAGAGGAGATCGGGGAGTGTAGTTCCCCGCCCTGCTACCTGCATGAGATCGACCCGGCCTATGCCGGGCTGGACCCGAAGCCGAAGGCCGAGCCCAAGCCGCGGAAGCGCGGCGAGGCGGGCTCATGATCCGGGTCAAGCGCGTCTACGACCCGCCCGAGGAGGGCGACGGTTTCCGCGTCCTGGTTGACCGGCTGTGGCCGCGCGGCCTGACCAAGGACGAGGCCGCGCTCGACCTCTGGCTCAAGACTGTGGCGCCGAGCGACGAGTTGCGCCGCTGGCTGCATGCCGCGCCGGAGAAATGGCCGGAATTCTGCCATCGCTACACGGCCGAGCTGGACGCCCATCCCAACGCGGTGGCCTTCCTGCGGCAGAAGAGCAAGGACGGCTGGGTGACGCTGCTCTATGCCAGCCGTGACGAGCGGCACAACAACGCGGTCGTCCTGGCCAAGTATCTCGGCGGCTGATCAGGCGAAGGCGCGCCCGGCGAAGAGGCCGGCCAGCACCAGGAGGCCGAACCAGCGGTTCGAGTTGAACTTGGCCAGGCAGTCGGCCGGCCGGTCGGGGACCAGCGCCGCCACCTGCCAGGCCAGCTGCGCCGCGGCGAGCGCCAATGGCATGAGGAAGGGCAGGGGCGCCAGCCCGGCCAGCAGCCCGGCGGCACCGATGCCAAGCACGGTCAGCGCGTAGAAGCCCGCCACCCAGCGCCGGGTGGCGGCGCCGAACAGCCGCGCGGTCGATTTGAGGCCGATGCGGGCGTCGTCCTCGATGTCCTGCAGCGCGTAGATCGTGTCATAGCCCAGGGTCCAGCAGATGCCGGCGGCGAACAGGATCAGCGACGGCAGGGCCAGCCCGCCGGTCACCGCGGTCCAGCCGACCAGCGCGCCCCAGTTGAAGGCCAGGCCCAGGAAGAACTGCGGCCACCAGGTGATCCGCTTCATCAGCGGATAGGTGAACACCACCAGCAGCGAGGCGATGCCCAGCCCGACGGTGACGCTGTTGAACTGGACCAGGATCAGGAAGCCCAGCAGCAGCTGGGCGATCAGGAACAGCACCGCCTGGGTCGGGCTGACCGCGCCGCTGGGGATCGGCCGGGTGCGGGTGCGCGCCACCCGGCCGTCGAAGTCGCGGTCCAGGATGTCGTTCACCGTGCAGCCGGCGCCGCGCATCACCAGCGCGCCGACGGCGAACAGGAGCATGTACCAGAGATCGGTCCAGCCGAACCCCGCCGCCCTGGGCGCCATCGCCAGCCCCCACCAGCAGGGGTAGAGCAGCAGCATGACCGGCTTCGGCCGGTCCAGCCGGGCCAGGGTCAGGTATGGCCGGACGCCGGGCGGCGCCCAGCGGAGCAGCCGGCTCTGGGGCCGGATGTCGGAGGCGGTGTCGATCATGGTCCTGTCGCCGATCGCGCGTGCTGGCGCATCAGTACCGCCGTTGCGGGCTGCCGGCAAAGGCCGAGATCGACGCTGCGCTCAAGGATGCGTCGTCGGCGCCGAGCTGCGCCTTCCGCGCCGCATCGCCTGCGGCGGCTGGCCGAAGCAGCGCAGGAAGGCCCGGCGCATCCGTTCCGGGTCGCTGAAGCCGACGTCCCGCGCCACAGCCTCGATCGGCTCGGCGCCGTCCTCGATCCGCGGCCGGGCCGCCTCGGCGCGCAGCCGCTCCACCGCCTTCGGCCGGGGTCTGCCCGGTCTCGGCCAGGAAGGC
>NZ_JANX01000755.1 GCF_000767795.1 Inquilinus limosus MP06
GCCACCTGCTGCCCGAGGGCACGGTGGTCGCCGCCGGCCTGGCCGACCTGCCGGACTGGGCCGACCCGGCCGGCCGAGCCGGGCTGGCCGCCGCCGCCGAACGCTTCCAGCGCGTCGCCCGCAGCATCGACGAGGTGATCGACCGCACCCGCCTGCTGCAGGAGGAGCTGGCGGCGCAGCGGGCGGAGGCGATGAACCGCAGCCTGCTGGTGCTGGCGGTGCTGACCGCGATCTTCCTGCCGATGACGCTGATCACCGGCATCTTCGGCATGAATGTCGCCGGGCTGCCGGGCCTGCAGGACGCCAGCGCCTTCCTGTGGGTGATGGTCCTGATCGTGGCCGCGGGCGCGGCGACGCTGGCCCTGATGTTCTGGCGCCGGATGTTCTGAAAGCCTACTCCGCCGCGGTGCGGCTGCCGATCGCCGGCAGGTTGCGCAGCAGCAGCCGCACCAGCTCCGACTGGCGGTTGGTGCGGGTCTTCATGAAGATCTTCTTGAGATGGTTGCGGATGGTCTCGTAGCTGACATCGAGGCGGGTCGCGATCTCCTTCAGCGACAGCCCGGCCGCCAACTCGCCGGCGATCCGCGCCTCGGTCGCGGTCAGGCCGTACAGCCGCCGCAGCTCCGGCTGCGACAGCTGGTTGGCGGGCGCCGGCGCGGCGATGAACACCGCCGCCTTGGGCTGGGTCAGGCTGAGCAGCGGCCGGTTGCGGCTGACCGGCGCGACCAGGACCGCGAGCTGGTCGCCGCCGGCCGAATCCGACAGCGTCAGCCCGCCCCCCGGCTCCGTCCTCGGATCGTCGAGGATGATCGAGGCCGAGGCGATCAGCTGGCGCAGCCGCGCCGTCTCTCCCGGCTGGGTGGCGGCGAGGAGGCCGCGCTGGTCGACCCGCAGGGCGGTGCCGGCCCGCAGCAGCGACTCGGCCACCCGGTTGGAGAAGGAGACGCGGCCGGTCGGATCGGTCAGGACCACGCCGATCGACAGGCGGTCCAGGCCGGTCTCCAGCACGTCGCGCTGGGTCACCACGTCCCCCAGCCGCTGATGGATCTGCGCCGCGCGGGCGAAATGCGGCAGCAGCCGGCGCATCATCTCCGCCAGCCGCTCCGTCTCCTCCGCCGCCATCGGCTCGGCATGCAGCACGCTGACATGGGCGGAGACGCCGCCGCGGCGCAGGAAGGTGCCGCCGATGCCGGACAGCAGCTGCTGCGGCCGCAGCCAGTCGGAGAAGAACTCGGTGCGCTCGAGATTGGAGCGCGACACTAGCGTGTCGCTGACCGTGACCTCGCCGACCGCGCGGCTCAGCACCCGCTCGCTCCACGGGTTGAGGCGCCAGAAATGCTGGGCGTAGCTGTCGAGGAATCCCTGGTCCCAGCGGCTGGTCGCCGCCAGCGCCTCGTAGGCCGTGCTCTCGGCATCATCGGATTCGTGCAGCAGATACAGGCTGGCGTGGCCGTCGGCGAACAGCCCGGCGAGATCGTTGAGAACCGAATCCCAGAGACCGTGGTCAAGCGCCGCGTCGTAGATTCGCGCGATCAGGTCCGGGAGATCATCCGCCATTTCGGGAACGATCCTCGACTGGACGCCAAAGGAACGGGCCTTGCGCTGCGACGCCCGGCCGGCTTCATCACCCTTTTGGGGAAGATAGTCCATTTGGGTCAGGCTGCCACCCTCAATTTGCAGATGGGACCGGAATGGGTTTTCAGTCATCCTGTGGGTGTTTCAAGCGCACAGAGATTACAGACACCCACGCAAATTGATACGGTTTTTATATATCTGAGGCATAACGTTCGAAAAATCAGAAGCCGAGCGGCTCGTCCAGGGAGGTTCACCGAGGACGACGTGCAAACCGACGGCGAAATAGGGGACAGGCCACACCCGTTCGGTGTGGCCTGTCTCGTTTCAGGGCTCACGACGCCCGCACCGAGCCCTTTCCCATCCGGCCGGATGGGGATCAGAAGGCGGACAGGGTGAGGCCGGCGGCGCCGGCGGCCAGCATCGCGACGGTCGCCGGCAGGATGCGCAGGGCCATCGCCCGGCCGCCCAGGACGACGGCGAGACCGGCCTTGACCAGGGTGTTCATCCCGGCCGCGATCAGCACCACCGCGACGCCGACCGCGATGTCGAGCCCGCCCTGGGTCAGTTCCGCCGCCGACAGCGTGATCGCGTCGACATCGGCGAGGCCGGAGACGGCGGCGAGCAGATAGAGGCCGGCGGCACCAAGGGTGGCGTCGAGCGCCTTCGACAGCACCAGCACCACCACGATCAGCGCCACGATCTTCAGCGCCGACCACAGCTCCAGCGGGTTGCCGAGCGGCGGTGCCTCCCCGGTCCGGCGCGCGGCGGCCCGCCACAGCCACAGGCCGCAGCCGATCGCCACCACGGCGGCCCCGGCCAGCGGCGGCATCAGGGCCAGGAACAGCGGCGGGTGCAGCACCAGGACCACTAGA
>NZ_JANX01000756.1 GCF_000767795.1 Inquilinus limosus MP06
GCGGGCATCGGCGGGCAGCGCGCCGGCCGCGATGCGCAGGACGCTGCCGCGCGGAGGCGTTCCTTCCGTCTCCTGGCAGGGCTTGGCGGGATCCGGCGCCGAATCGTCGGCGTGCTCGCAATGGTCGGTGGCGGTGCCGACATTGACGTAGAGGGTGCCGTCCGGCGCCAGGGCCAGGGCGGCGAGCGGGTGGCGCCCGTCATTCGGCAGGTTGGTCACCACGTCCCGCAGCCCCGGCGGACTCGCCTTCGGGTCGACCGACACGATGCGGCCGGCCAGGCCCAGCAGCAGCGTGCCGTCCGGCGTCGCCACCAGCCCGTTCGGCCGGTCCAGCTTGGTCAGCAGCACCTGCGGAGTTCCGCGGCCGCGGTCGGGGATGCGCAGCAGCCGGCCGCGCCCCTTCTCCCAGCTGCCCATGTCGGCGACGTAGATGTCGTCCCCGATCACCGCCACGCCGCGGGCGAAGCGGAGTCCGGCGGCGACGAGGCCGACGCAAAGCCCGTCCGGAGTGCGGAGCGACACCTTCGGGAAACCGTCGCAATCGCCGGAGGTACGGTAGCTGCCGGCCGCCCGGGCCGGGGCACCGGCGAAGAGCCCGATGCAGGGCAGGGCGAGCGCCAGCAGGCGAAAGAGCGATCGACGCAGGGTCATGCACGGACGTCCGATGCGTTGCGGGACGCCGTACAGAGGACCGGACAACGCGCCGTTCGGCAACACCCGGAATGCGCCGGGCGGTTGCCGGCGGCGATCCTCGAGGACCGCCGGCCGGTCTTACGAATAGGTCCGCAGCAGCCCGACCAGGCGGCCCTGGATGCGGACGCGGTCGGTGGGCAGGTAACGGGTCTCATAGGCCGGATTGGCGGCCTCCAGCCCGATATTGCCGCCCTTCTTGCGCAGCCGCTTCAGCGTCACCTCGTTGTCGTCGACCAGGGCGACGACGATGACGCCGGGATCGGCCGAGTCGACGCGCTTGATGATGACCGTGTCACCGTCCAGGATCCCGGCCTCGACCATGCTGTCGCCGGCGACCTCCAGGGCGTAGTGCTCGCCCGGGCCGAGCAGCGAGGCCGGCACCTCGGCGTAGTTGGAGTGATCGCGCAGCGCCTCGATCGGCATGCCCGCGGCGATCCGGCCATAGAGCGGCAGGCGGACGCCGTTCTCCGGATTGCTGAGATCGGCACGCTCCAGCTTGCGGCCGGGCAGGGCGGCATCGGAGCGGACGGGCCGGAAGGGAACGACGTTGTCGTCCTCGGCCGCTGCCGGCGCGTCGGCTTTCAGGCATTCCGGGAGCTTGAGGACTTCCAGCGCCCGGGCCCGATGCGGCAGGCGCCGAATAAAACCGCGCTCCTCGAGGCCGGTGATCAGTCGATGGATGCCGGATTTCGACTTCAGGCTGAGCGCATCCTTCATCTCGTCGAAGGATGGACTGACGCCGTCCGCCTCCAGGCGGCGGTGAACGAACAACAGCAGTTCCTGTTGCTTTCGCGTCAGCAAGGCATCCTCCGTTCGCAGGGGCCGCGGCGCGGCCGAATCCCTGAACAGAACATTAGGAGGAACAAAACAAAAACACAAGCGCCTAACTGTGTCGCACCCGGTTCTTTACTTCCATGTAACGATCCAGGGCTCAGATCCCGTCGCCGAACAGCACCGCATCCACGGTCTCACCGCGCGCCGCGGCCGGGGCGTTGGGCGGGCGGATCACCAGCCCGTCGGCTGCGGCCAGCAGCGACAGCATCGAGCTGTCCTGCGCCGGGAACGGGGTGGCGACGAAGCCCGACTCCGTGCGCTCGATCCGCGCCCGCAGGTAATCCTCGCGCCGGTCATTGGCCGGCAGGTCGCGGCCCAATGTCGCGGCGACGCGATTCTCCGGCGCCTCGGCCCCCTGCAGGGCCCACAGGGCCGGGCGCAGGAACAGCCAGCCGCAGACCATGGTCGAGACCGGGTTGCCGGGCAGGCCGAGCAGCGGCGTGTCGCCGAACCGGCCGAAGATCAGCGGCTTGCCCGGCCGCATCGCAATCTTCCAGAAATCCAGGGCCAGGCCATGCTCGCCCAGGACCGAGCGGATCAGGTCGTGCTCGCCGACCGAGGCGCCGCCGGTGGTGACGATCAGGTCGGCGCCGTGCGCGCCGGCGGCCAGCGCCGCCAGGGATTCGGCATTGTCGCGGGCGATACCGAGATCCACCGGCTCGCCGCCGCAGCTGCGGATCAGCGCGGCCAGGGCATGGCTGTTGGAACTGACGATCTGGCTGGGCCCCAGCGCCTCGCCGGGCAGCACGATCTCGTCGCCGGTCGCCAGCACGGCCACGCGCGGCCGGCGGCGCACCCGCAGCCACGGGTGGTTGGTCGAGGCGGCGATGCCGATGTCGCGTGCGGTCAGGCGGCGGCCGGGCTGCAGCAGCACGTCGCCGGCCCGGAAGTCCAGCCCGGCCTTGCGCACGTGACGGCC
>NZ_JANX01000757.1 GCF_000767795.1 Inquilinus limosus MP06
ACGCCATCCGCGGCACCGCCGCGCTGGGCCAGGACGGGCGCGGCATCCTGGCCGCGCCGCCGGGCACCGGCACCTACGAGGCCTTCTACGCCGCGCACGGCACCTATCGCCCCTGGCGCACCTGCAATGTCTGGACCGCCGACGCGCTGCGGGCCGCCGGCGCGCCCACCGCGCTGTGGGCGCCGTTCAGCTTCGGGGTGATGTGGCCGCTGGAGTGACTATTTCTTCTGCCGGCGCTTGCGCGGCTCCGGCTTCTTGGGGATGAAGCCTTCGGCGTCGCCATCCACGGTCTTGTCGGCATAGGAGACGGCGCGGCCCTGATAGGGGCCCTGGGCCGCGGAGATGAACTGCAGCGTGCCGTCCAGCTCATAGAGCTTGGCGCAGCGCTCCTCGCCCTCGCGGAAGCTCAGGCACAGCTCGTCCCTGCCGTCCGGCAGGTACCAGCGGCCGCGGAAGGTGGTGCGCCGGTCGCGGTACCACAGCTGCCCGTCCGGCGCGAAATACTCGGTCCAGGCGTCGCCCGCCTTGTCGGTGTTGGTGTCGACCGAGAAGGTGCCGTAGACGGTCTTGTCGCTCAGCCGTTCCAGCAGGTCCATGCGGGAGATCGGCTTGGCGCCGTGGGCCAGCAGGTCCTCGGCGGTCGGGTCCGGCGGCAGCGGCCTCGGCCCGCAGCCCGCCAGCACTCCCAGCAGCACGATCCCCGCCACGATCCCCAGCCTCATCGCCTGTTCCCCCAAATCTCCGAGCCGACTCGCTCCCGTCGCGAGACGATAATACTATGTTATGCACGGATGGCGGGAAAATCTCTCGCCCTCGGACTCCTTTCAGCGCGCCAGCGCGTTGGCCGCCCCGGCCGCGAGCACGCCGAGCCAGACCGCGACCAGGCACAATATCACCGACAGCACCACATTGGCGCCGGCGCGGGCCCATTCGCCGTCCTGCATCAGCCCCAGCGTCTGCAGGCTGAAGGAGGAGAAGGTGGTATAGCCGCCGCACAGCCCGACCATGACGAAGGTCCGGACATCGGCGCTGACCAGGAACCGGCCGTCCGGCCCGGTCAGGCCGCCGAAGATGCCGATGACGAAGGAGCCGAGGATGTTGATGCCCAGCGTGCCCCAAGGGAAGGCCGCGCCGAAGCGCTCGATCGCGAGGGCGGAGCACCAGTACCGCGCCATGCCGCCCAGCGCGCTGCCGGCCGCGACCCACAGATAAGTCCCCACGCGACGATCCCCTCTCGTGCTACACCACCCGCATGAGCCGAACGCC
The DNA here is from genome assembly GCF_000767795.1 of Inquilinus limosus MP06. Lineage (GTDB taxonomy): Bacteria > Pseudomonadota > Alphaproteobacteria > DSM-16000 > Inquilinaceae > Inquilinus > Inquilinus limosus_E. Next base: position 1,267 of record NZ_JANX01000757.1, read on the forward strand.
CGCCCCGCCGCCGACCCGAAAAGACCATCCTGCGCCGAAGCCCGCGGCCGGCGCCACCCCGCGATCCGGCGACCCAGCGCCGCGCGCGGTGCAAAACGTCGCGGTGTCGCCGGACGACGGCGAGCTGCGGCTGGACCGCTGGTTCCGCCAGCGCTTCCCGGGCCTGACCCATGGCCGGCTGGAGAAGCTGCTGCGCACCGGCCAGGTCCGGGTCGACGGCAAGCGCGCCAAGGCGGCGCAGCGGCTGGAGCCGGGGCAGACCGTGCGCATCCCGCCGCTGGACGAGGCGGCGGCGCAGCCGCCGGTGCCGCGCGCGCCGATGCCGCTGAAGGCGGAGAAGGCGGAAGGGCTGGCGGCGGAGCTGAAGCGCGCCATCCTGCTGATCGACGACGACGTGATCGTGCTGAACAAGCCGGCCGGCCTGGCGACGCAGGGCGGCGGCAAGGTCAAGGCGCATGTCGACGGGCTGCTGGACCATCTGCAGTTCGACGCCAAGGAACGGCCGCGGCTGATCCATCGCCTGGACCAGGAGACGTCGGGCGTGCTGCTGATCGGCCGCACGGCGAAGGCGACGCGGCGGCTGAGCGAGGCGTTCCGCGAGCGCGCCACGCGCAAGGAATACTGGGCGGTGACGGCCGGCGTGCCGCACCCGCATCAGGGCCGCATCGACCTGGCGCTGGCGCGGTCGCCGAACAATGTCGGCCGGGTGGTCGAGGATGGCGACGAGGAGGGGCAGCGCGCGGTCACCGACTATTCGGTGGTCGAGGCCGCGGCCCGGCACGCCGCCTTCGTCGCGCTTTGGCCGGTCACCGGCCGCACCCACCAGCTGCGCCTGCACATGGCGGCGCTGGACACGCCGATCCTGGGCGACGGCAAGTACGGCGCCGGCAAGGCCGTGATCGCGGGGGCGGAGCTGCCGCGCCAGCTGCATCTGCATGCCCGCCGGCTGGTGCTGCCGCACCCGGCGCGCGGCACCATCGACGTCACCGCGCCGCTGCCGCCGCACATGGCGACGACCTTCCGCTATTTCGACTTCGACCCCAAGGCGAAGCCCGAAGGGCCGGAGGACTGAGAAGCCGGTGGCGCCGGAACAAGCGTATTGCCTCTCCCGCTTGGCGGGAGAGGTCGGGCGTCCGCAGGACGACCGGGTGAGGGCTGGCCCAGGCCTCGACGAAAT
>NZ_JANX01000758.1 GCF_000767795.1 Inquilinus limosus MP06
TGCGCCAGCTCGACCTTCAGCCGGTCGGCCGGGGTCAGCCCGTCCAGCCGGTCCGGCCATTCCACCAGGCAGATGCCCAGCCGCGCCTCGTCCCAGCCCAGCTCCAGCACCTCCTCCGGCGCCGCCAGCCGGTACAGGTCGAAATGCCACAGCGGGCCGGCGGGCAGGTCGTAGCTCTGGACCAGGGTGAAGGTCGGGCTCGGCACCTCCAGCTCCGGCTCGCCGGCGGCGGCGCGGATCAGGGCGCGGGCCAGGAAGGACTTGCCGGCGCCCAAATCGCCGGCCAGCAGGACGATGTCGCCGGGCTGCAGCAGCACCGCCAACCGCGCCGCCAGGGCTGCGGTCGCGGTTTCGTCCGGCAGGTCGAGGGTGAATCGGAACATCGGCCGATTGTTCGCATACCGGGGCCCGATCCGTCATCCCTGCGTCGCATGGGGTGATGCGTCGGCGGCCGGAACCGGCTATCCCATGAGGGTCTGGAGTTCCGGAGGACCACCATGCCGCACCGCACCGACGTCGCCATCATCGGGGCCGGCCCGGTCGGGCTGTTCGCGGTGTTCGAATGCGGCATGCTGAAGCTGCACTGCCATGTCGTCGACGTGCTGGACGTGCAGGGCGGGCAATGCGCCGCCCTCTATCCGGAAAAGCCGATCTACGACATCCCCGGCCAGCCGCGGATCGAGGCGGCGGAGCTGATCGACCGGCTGGTCGAGCAGGCCGCGCCCTTCGCCCCGGTCTACCATCTCGGCCAGCGGGTCGAGACGCTGGCGCGGCAGCCGGACGGGCGTTGGCTGGTCGGTACCAGCGCCGGCACGCAGATCGACGCCGCGGCGGTGATCATCGCCGCCGGGGTCGGCGCCTTCGGCCCGAACCGGCCGCCGCTGGCCGGGATCGAGGCCTACGAGAACCGCTCGGTCTTCTACATGGTGACGCGGAAGGAGGCGCTGCGCGGCAAGCGGGTGGTGGTGGCCGGCGGCGGCGACAGCGCGCTGGACTGGTCGATCCTCCTGGCCGACATCGCCGCCAAGGTCATGGTGGTGCACCGGCGCGACAAGTTCCGCGGCGCGCCGGACAGCGTCGCCAGGCTGCACGCCCTGGCCGAGGCCGGACAGATCGAACTGGTCACGCCCTACCAGCTGCACGGGCTGGAGGGGGAGGGCGGCCAGCTCTCCGCCGTCACCGTGGCGACGCTGGACGGCGAGGTACGGCGGCTCGACGCCGACGTGCTGCTGCCGTTCTTCGGCCTGTCGATGAATCTCGGTCCGATCGCCGATTGGGGGCTGGCGCTGGACAGGAACCACATCGCCATCGACCAGGCGACGGCGGCGACCAGCGTGCCCGGCATCTTCGCGGTCGGCGACATCGCGACATACCCGCACAAGCTGAAGCTGATCCTGACCGGCTTCGCCGAGGCCGCCTCCGCCGCCCACGCCATCCACCCGCTCGCCCGCCCGGGCGAGGTGCTGCATTTCGAGTATTCGACCACGTCCGGCGTGCCGGCGGCCTGAGGCCTGTTGCCCGGGGCTCGCCATGACGGAGAAGGGTAGGGTCAGCCCAGCAGATCCGCCGCGATCGGGTACAGCGAGGCGACCAGCAGCAGGGCCATGCCCAGGTTGAAGGCGCGGACCGCGGCGGGGGCGTGCAGCACCCGGCGCAGCGCCGTGCCGAACAGGGCCCAGCAGCCGACGCTGGGCAGGTTCACCAGCCCGAACACCAATGTGACGATCGCCAGGTTGCCCAGGAACCCCGCCTGCGGCGTGTAGGTGGCGATGGCGCCGACCGCCATCACCCAGGCCTTGGGGTTGACCCATTGGAACGCCGCGGCCTCCAGGAAGGTCATCGGCCGCCCGGCCTCGCCGCCGGCGGCGATCGGGCCGGACCGGGCGATCTTCCAGGCCAGGTACAGCAGATAGGCGGCGCCGCCGTATTTCAGCAGCTCGTACAGCAGCGGCCAGGCGGCGAAGGCGGCGCCCAGCCCCAGCCCGACCGCCGCCACCATCACCGTGAAGCCGACGGCGATGCCGACCATGTGCGGCACCGTCCGGCGGAAGCCGAAGCTGAGGCCGGAGGCGGTCAGCATGATGTTGTTCGGCCCCGGCGTGATCGAGGTGACGAAGGCGAACAGCACGAAGGAGGAGAGCAGCTCTGGCGTCATGGCCGCAGAGTGGCGCGGCGGAAGGACCGGAACAATCGGAACATTGTCCCGAACAATTCTTCGATATGGCGGCATCAATCTTCATGCTAGACTCATATAAACTGTCTGATTTAGACAATTCGTATGAACTGGCAGTCCCGATACGACGCGGTCGCCGAGGCGGTTGCCGCCCTGCTCGGCCCGGAGGCGGAGGTGGTGCTGCACGAGCTCGCCACCGACACGATACTGCGGATCGTCAATCCGCTGTCGCGCCGCCGGCCCGGCGACCCGTCGCTGCTGG
>NZ_JANX01000759.1 GCF_000767795.1 Inquilinus limosus MP06
ACCTTCTGAAAAGGTCTCGCTTGCGGGAGAGGCCACACGTTCCCCTGAGTCACCTTCGCCCTTTTCCGGAATCACCACCTCGGGCGCCGCGCCCCGCCGCCTCGGCCACCAGCCAGTCGCGGAAGGCGGCGCGCAAAGGATCCGGCCGGTCGGCCAAGGGTTGCGCCAGGAAGTAGCCGCGCTGGGTGCGGTAGGGCGCCGGCAGGCAGGCGACGAGTTGCCCCGCCGCCAGCAGGTCGTCGACCAGCGGCCGCCAGCCCAGCGCCACCCCCTGCCCGGCCAAAGCCGCCTGCAGCACCAGCGGATAGTTGTTGAGGCGCAGGGAGCGGCCGCGCGGCGCCCCCTCCACCCCCTGCCCCCGGAACCAGCCGGCCCAATCGAGCCAACGCGCCGGGTCCGGGCTGTCGAGATGCAGCAGCGGCTGGCCCAGCAGGTCGGCCGGCGCCGTCAGGCGCGGCAGCCGGGCCAGCATCTCCGGGCTGCAGATCGGCACCACGCTTTCCGGGAACAGCCGGTCGACGGTGCAGCCGGGCCAGCGCCCCGGCCCGAAGGCGACCACGGCGTCGACGGCGCGGTCGCGCGGGTCGATCACGTCCTGGCTGGCCAGGATGCGGATCTCGACCCCGCCCAGCGCCGCCCGCAGCCGTTCCAGCCGCGGCAGCAGCCAGTAGGTGGCGAAGGCGAAATCGGTGGCGACGGTCAGCCCGCCGGGGTCGCGCGCCTGGCGGATCTCCGCCGCCGTGTCGGCAATGGCGTCGAGCGACCGGGTCACCACCTGCAGCAGGCGCTCGCCCTCCCCGGTCAGCGCCACGCCGCGATGCAGCCGCCGGAACAGGGCCGCGCCCAGCCGCGCCTCCAATGCGGCGATCTGATGGGAGACGGCGGGCTGGGTAGCCCCGAGCTCGCGCGCCGCGGCGCTGAAATTCGACAGCCGCCCCGCGGCCTCGAAGGCCAGGAGCGCCGGCATCGGCGGCAGGTCGCGGCGACGGGTTGCCATAAACAGAGATAATACCTCCATGAGCCGCCGCGGTCTTCACGATCCTTTCGGTCGCACCCCATCCTGTCGGCTGAACCGGGGCTCCGTCCCCGGCGTTGCATAGGCATGGAGAGGCGGATCGTGGGGACAGAGGCGCGGCGACCGAACATCCTGATCCTGATGGCGGACCAGCTGACGCCCTTCGCCCTGCCGGCCTATGGCAACGCCGTGGTGCGGGCGCCGGTGATCGCCGGGCTGGCGCGGGACGGGGTGGTGTTCGACGCCGCCTATTGCAACAGCCCGCTCTGCGGCCCCTCCCGTGCCGTGTTCATGTCCGGCCGGCTGCCCTCGGCGATCGGCGCCTATGACAACGCCGCCGAGTTCCCCTCCGACATCCCGACCTTCGCCCATGCGCTGCGGGCGCTGGGCTACCGCACCATCCTGTCCGGCAAGATGCATTTCTGCGGCGCCGACCAGCTGCACGGCTTCGAGGAGCGGCTGACCACCGACATCTACCCGGCGGATTTCGGCTGGACCCCGGACTGGGACCGGCCGGAGGCGCGGCCGAGCTGGTACCACAACATGTCGTCGGTGATCGATGCCGGCCCCTGCATCCGCACCAACCAGCTGGATTTCGACGACGAGGTGGTGTTCGCCGCCGAACGGCGCCTCTACGACCTGGCGCGGACCGGCGCCGGGACTGCAGGGGGCCAGCCCTTCTGCATGACGGTGTCGCTGACCCATCCGCACGACCCCTTCGCGGTGCCGGAGCGGTACTGGAACCTGCATCGCGACGAGGACATCCCGCTGCCCGAGGACGCGCCGGCCGACGACCCGCATTCGCGCCGGCTGCGCGCGGTGTGCGAGCTGGACCGCACCCCGATCACGCCGGAGCAGACCCGCCGCGCCCGGCGCGCCTATTACGGCGCCATCGCCTATGTCGACGAGCAGTTCGGCCGGGTGATGGAGGCGCTGCGCCGCACCGGCCTGGCCGAAGACACGGTCACCATTCTCCTCTCCGACCATGGCGAGTTCCTGGGCGAGCGCGGCCTCTGGTACAAGATGAGCTTCCTGGAGGGCGGCAGCCGCATCCCGCTGATCGTCCACGCCCCCGGCCGCTTCGCGCCGCGCCGGGTGGGCGCCGCCGTTTCCTCCGCCGATCTGCTGCCGACCCTGGTCGATTTGGCGACGCCCGAGGGCGCGCCGGCCCACCCGACGCCGCTGGACGGGCGCAGCCTGCTGCCGCATCTGGCCGGCACCGGCGGCCATGACCTGGTGCTGGGCGAATACCTGGCCGAGGGTGCGGTGGCGCCGATGGTGATGATCCGCCGCGACGGCTGGAAGTTCATCCACAGCCCGGCCGACCCCGACCAGCTGTTCGACCTGATGGCCGATCCCGGCGAGCGGATCAACCTCGCCGCGGACCCCGCCCAGGCCGCCCGCCTCGCCGCCTT
>NZ_JANX01000760.1 GCF_000767795.1 Inquilinus limosus MP06
GGGCGCTGGACTGGCTGAGGGCTTAACCAGCCGCGATGACCACGCCGGCCACGGCGATGGCGGCGCCCAGCGCGCGCTCCACCGGGGCGAAGCGCAGCCGGCTCAGGCCCAGCGCCGCGCCGATGCCGATGCCGTGCAGGATCGCGGTCGCGGCGATGAAGCCCAGGCCGTAGGTCAGGGCCGAGGAATCTGGGTGCATCTCGGCGCCATGGGCGTAGCCGTGGAACACGGCGAAGACCCCGGTCACCGCCATGCCGACCCAGGCCACCGGCCGCACCGCCAGCGCGATCAGGGCGCCGAAGACGATGATCGACCCGGCGATGCCGAGCTCGACCATCGGCAGGCCGAGGCCCTGGATGCCGGCGATGCCGCCGAGGGCCATCAGGGTCAGGAAGGCCAGCGGCGCCTGCCAGATGTAGCGGCCGCCGACCTGGCCGGCCCAGATGCCGACCGCGACCATGGCCAGGATGTGGTCGAGGCCCGAGAACGGGTGCGCGAAGCCGGCCGAGAAGCCGACGACGTCATGCCCCGGATGGGCATAGGCCGCCACGGGCAGCAGCGTCGCCAGCGCGGTGAGGGCGAGGGTCTTGGCGAGTTTCATTGGTTGTCTCCAGGTCAGAGCATCAAGGTCAGGCAGACGCAACTTTCGTGCCGCGCTTGGGGCGCAGCACGTGGACATGCGCCGGGTCGTAGAGGGCGCTGTCGGTGAATTCGGTGTCGCCGCCCAGCACACGGCCGACCAGGATCAGCGCGGTGCGGGTGATCTTCGCCTCACGCACCCGGGCGCCGATATCGGCCAGGGTGCCGCGGATGATCTGCTGGTCCGGCCAGGTGGCGCGGTAGACCACCACCACCGGGCAGTCGGCGCCGTAATGCGGCTCCAGCGCTCGGCGCACCGCCGGGATGTTGCGGATCGACAGGTGGATCGCCAGGGTGGCGCCGGAGCGGCCCAGCGTCTCCAGCTCCTCGCCCGGCGGCATGGCCGAGGCCTTCATCGTGGTCCGGGTCAGGATCACGGTCTGGCTGACATCCGGCAGGGTCAGCTCGGTGCCCAGGGCGGCGGCAGCCGCCGCGAAAGCCGGCACGCCGGGGGTGATGGTGTAGGGGATGCCCAGCGCCTTCAGCCGGCGGATCTGCTCGGCGATCGCGCCGTACAGCGAGGGGTCGCCGGAATGCACCCGGGCGACGTCCTGGCCCTGGGCGTGGGCGGCCTCGATTTCGGCGATGATCTGGTCGAGATGCAGCGGCGCGGTATCGATCACCCGCGCCTCCGCCGGCGCATGCGCCACCACCGCCTCCGGCACCAGCGAGCCGGCATAGAGGCAGACCGGGCAGCGCGCGATCAGGTCGCGCCCCCGCAAGGTCAACAGGTCCGGATCGCCCGGGCCGGCGCCGATGAAATGCACGGTCATGCCCGCTGCGCCTCCGGCTTGTCGCCATAGCCGCGCGGCGTGTAGACGCGCGGGGTGCCGTCGCCGAGCGTCAGCGCCCGGCTTTCCGAGGAGCCGACCAGCACCAGGGTCAGCATGTCGACCATGTCGACGGTCAACTCGCCGAGCGTGGTGACGGTCAGGGTCTCGCCGTCGCGGCCGAGATTGCGGCCCAGCACCACCGGCGTCGCCGCCGGGCGGTGCGCCAGCAGGATCTCGCGCGCTCGGGCCAGCTGGAAGCGGCGGCGCTGCGACACCGGGTTGTAGAAGGCGACGACGAAATCGCCCTGCGCCGCCGCCGCGATCCGCCGCTCGATCGCCGGCCAGGGCGTCATCAGGTCGGACAGCGAGATGGCGCAGAAATCATGGCCCAGCGGCGCGCCGATGCGGGACGCGGCCGCCTGCATTGCCGAGATTCCGGGCACGGTCGTGACCTCGACCCGGCGCCAGTCCGGCCGGCCGCCGCGCTCGATCAGCTCCCACAGCAGGCTGCCCATGGCGTAGATGCCGGCGTCGCCGGAGCAGATCAGGGCGACGTCCCGCCCCTCCGCCGCCAGGTCCAGCGCCGCGCGCACCCGCAGCTCCTCCTCGCCCAGCCTGTAGTCGTGCCGCGCCTTGCCGGCGGCGGCCGGGCCGAGCAGGTCGATATAGAGGCTGTAGCCGACCAGGTCGGTGGCCGCGGCGATCAGGCGGTCGGCCTCAGGCGCCCGCCAGTCGGCCCGGCCCGGACCCATGCCGATCAAGGCCAGCGTGCCGCGCTTTCGCCCGATCCGCTCGGGGTCGAGGATCGCGGGCGCCTCGGCCACGGCGCAGGTGGCGCGGCGCGATTTGCGCTTCTCGACGACGAGGCGGCCGCCCTCCCCGGCCGCGGCCAGCGCCGCCGCCTCGGCCACGCCGTGGCAGCCGATCTCGCGGAACACCAGCTCGGACGGGTTGGCCAGGCGCGGCGTCTCGGCCTCCAGCGTCGCCGGATCGAACACGCGCAGCGGCAGGCCGAGC
>NZ_JANX01000761.1 GCF_000767795.1 Inquilinus limosus MP06
GCTGCGGCCGGTGGCGGCAGCGATGGCCCAGGCCGACCCGGCGCCGGAGGAGGCGGCGAGGCTGGCCGGCGCCCACGGCCCGCGGCGGCTGCTGGGCATCGTCCTGCCCGCCATCGTCCCGGCGGTCGCGACCGGCGCCATCCTGGTGTTCCTGACCGCCTTCAACGAGCTGACGGTCTCGGCCCTCCTCTGGTCGCGGGGCAGCGAGACGGTCGGGGTGATGGTGTTCTCGCTGCAGGCCGAGGGCGCCGCCACCGCCGCCTCGGCCGTCGCCGTGCTCACCGTGCTGGTCACGCTCGGCCTCGCCGGCCTCGCCACCCTCCTCGCCCGCCGCCTGCCCAGGGGATCGCTGCCATGGCTGCCGTAGACATCGAAGGCGTCGTTCGCCGCTTCGGCCACCGGGTCGCGGTCGACGGCGTCGACCTGCAGGTGGCGCAGGGCGAGTTCCTGGCGCTGCTCGGCCCCTCCGGCTGCGGCAAGACCACGCTGCTGCGCCTGCTCGCCGGCTTCGACGCGCCGGATGGCGGCACGATCCGGATCGGCGGCCGGGTGGTCGCCCAGGCTGGGGCCGGCGGCGGGACGATGGTGCCGGCGGAAGAGCGCGGCATCGGCATGGTGTTCCAGTCCTACGCGCTGTGGCCGCACATGACGGTGCGCGAGAATGTCGACTACGCCCTGCGCATCCGCCGGCTGCCGGCGGCGGAGCGGACGCAGCGGTCCGACCAGGCGCTGGCGGCCGTCGGATTGTCGGACCGAGCCGACACCCGGCCCGAGACCCTGTCCGGCGGCCAGCGCCAGCGCGTCGCCCTGGCCCGCTGCCTGGCGATGGCGCCGGCCCTGGTGCTGATGGACGAGCCCTTGGCCAATCTCGACGTCCATCTTCGCGACGCGCTGCAGGCGGAGTTCCGCCGGCTGCACCGGCAGCTGGGCGCCACCGTGGTCTATGTCACCCACGACCAGGCCGAGGCGATGGCCCTGGCCGACCGCATCGCGGTGATGGACCACGGAAGGCTGCAGCAGGTGGCGCCGCCGCGGCAGCTCTATGCCGAGCCGGCGACGGCGATGGTGGCGGATTTCGTCGGCCGCGGCATGGTGGTGCCGGTGACCTGGCATGGCGGTGCCGGCCCCGGCCATTGCGCCGCGGAGCTGTGGGGCCATGCGGTGCGGCTGCGCTGCAGCCCGGGGGCGCACACGCCGGCGCAGACCGCGTGCCTGCGCGCCGAAGGGCTGGCGGTCGACCCGGCCGAGGGCATCCCGGCGCGGCTGGACCGCGCCGTGTTCGAGGGCGCCGTGACCATCCTGCATTGCCGCCCGGACGCCGACCCCGGCCGGGTGCTGCGCGTCGCCCATCGCGGCCCGCCGCCGGAAGAGGGCTCGGCCCTGCGTCTCAGGGTCGAGGACGGCTGGCTGATGCCGCCGGAAGGCGGCACCAGGGCGATGGCGGCGGAATGACGCTCCGCCGCCGGCAGGAAGGATCGCCGATTACGGCCTGACCTCGCGGGTCAGCTTCGAGTCCCATGGACACCAGTGGCAGCCCGGCAGGAAGGCGCCGCAGGCCTCGTCGAGATGATCTTCCACATACATCATGTTCGCGTCGCAGACCTCGATCGCGACCTCGAAGAAGCTGATCGTGTCCGGGTCGAGATAGAAGTTGAACCGCGGATTGTAGGGCTGCGTGCGTTTGACGATCCGGCCATGGACGTGGATGGCGTCCTTCTCCTTCCCGGACAGGATGTCCAGCGCCTTCTGGATCCTCTCTTCGTCGTTGAGCTGGATGATGAACTCGATGCCGGGGCTGGACGGCTGCTCGAAGGCGAAGTAGCGCGGCATTCTGCTCTCCACGAGTTATTAAATTACAAGGACGAAACTACTGATAGTTCGAACTATATCGTCAGGCTATTTCTGCATTGACCGAGAGTCAATTGACGAATCTTTAATAAAGCCCAGCATTTTATTTTATATTTTAAGCTTATTCTTAGAACTAGAACCACAATTGTCGCAATCGGAATGGTCATGACGAAGCCAGCCACTGATGCGCCCATACCATCCGGAGCGCGACCCGGCTTCCGGAATTCATAAAACCGTTTGACGAATTATCCGGCCGGGATCACGCTTCGGGTCGGGGAGGCTGCATGGCAACGCGGCTGAAGGGTACGAACCAGGATCTCGGACGGCCGTACAACCGGCGCATCGTGCTGGAGGCGGTGCGCCTGCACGGGCCGATCTCGCGCGCCGACATCGCCCGGCTGGTGGCGCTGAGCCCGCAGACCATCACCAACATCGTCCGCGAATTCGGGGAGATGGGCCTGCTGACCGCGCGGCGCGGCACGCCGAAGGGCCCCGGCCAGCCGGCGATCGGGCTGGCGATCGACCCGGATGGCGGCTTCGCCGTCGGGCTGCAGCTGCTGCCCGACCGGCTGCGCG
>NZ_JANX01000762.1 GCF_000767795.1 Inquilinus limosus MP06
GACCTTAACCGGCGCGGCGGCGCGACCATGGATCGCCACGCCCTTCGGGCCCGCGATACGGTGAGGGTTGGCGGGGGCAGCCGCCCCCCGAACCGTCATTGCGAGGAGGCGAAGCCGACGAAGCAATCCATCCCACGAGCCGGCTTGGAGGCCCTGGCGCCTATCTGCCCTTGGCCTCGCGCCAGATCCGGACCAGCGGCCCCTGGGCGCCCAGCACCGGGTCGGTGGCCGGCACCGGCACGGCGCCGATGCTGTCGCGCAGGGCCCGGCCGTCGCCATCGCCCTCCTCGACCAGGTCCGGGTCGGCGCCGGGCGGATAGGCGCCGATGACGACGAGGTCGCCGCTGGCCTCCTCGCGCTTGTGGCCGACCCCGGCCGGGATCACCACCACGTCGCCGGCCAGCAGCTCCAGCGACACGCCGCCTGCGCCGCCGAACCGCACCTTGGCCCGGCCGCTGGCCAGGCCCAGCACCTCATGCGCGTTGCTGTGGAAGTGGTGGAACGGGTAGATGCCGTTGCGCCAGCCATTGCCCCAGCCGTTCTGGCCGAAGCGCGCCTCGATCGCCGTGGCGACGTCGCCGAAGCCGAGCCCGCTGACCTGGCGATAGACCAGCAGCGGCAGCGCCGGGTTGTTCGGAACGGCGCCGCCATCCTCGAAATAATGGGCCTCGACGCCCGGATCGGCTTCGGTCATGGCCTGTCTCCTCGTCACCCCGGAAGGAGTCTGGCCCGGAGACGGCGGGCGGCAAGGACTGGGAACCCTCCCCTATTGTCATTGCCGGGCTTGACCCGAGGATGACAAAAAAGAAAGTCGGCCCTGCTACGCTAGGCTCTTAGCCACGTCCTCGCACATCTTCTTGGCGTCGCCGAAGAGCATGAGGGTGTTGTCGCGGAAGAACAGCTCGTTCTCGACCCCGGCATAGCCGGACGCCATCGACCGCTTCACGAACAGCACCGTCTTGGCGTTCTCCACGTCCAGGATCGGCATGCCGTAGATCGGGCTCGCCGGGTCGGATTTCGCCGCCGGGTTGGTCACGTCGTTCGCCCCGATCACGAAGGCCACGTCCGCCTGGGAGAAGTCGCGGTTGATCTCCTCCAGCTCGAACACCTCGTCATAGGGCACGTTGGCTTCCGCCAGCAGCACGTTCATGTGACCCGGCATGCGCCCCGCCACCGGGTGGATGGCGTAGCGCACCTCCACCCCCTCCTTCTTCAGCAGGTCCGACATCTCCCGCAACGCGTGCTGCGCCTGCGCCACCGCCATGCCGTAGCCCGGCACGATGATCACCGACCGCGCGTTCTTCATCACGAAGGCCGCATCCTCCGCCGACCCCTGCTTCACTGCCCGGTCGCCATGGCCGCCGCCGGCCGCGGCGGAGGCGGATTCGCCGCCGAAGCCGCCCAGGATCACGTTGATGATCGACCGGTTCATCCCCTTGCACATGATGTAGCTGAGGATGGCGCCCGACGACCCGACCAGCGCACCCGTGACGATCAGCAGGTTGTTCTGCAGGGTGAAGCCGATGCCCGCCGCCGCCCAGCCCGAATAGCTGTTCAGCATCGACACCACCACCGGCATGTCCGCCCCGCCGATCGGCAGGATCAGCAGGAAGCCCAAGGCCAGCGCCACCAGGATCAGCAGCAGGAAGGCGGCCCCGGACTGCCCGGCGCACATCCACACGATCAGGAGGATGATCAGGATGCCGAGGCCGGCATTCAGCGGGTGCTGCAGCGGGAACACCAGCGGCTTGCCCGAGACCAGGCCCTGCAGCTTGGCGAAGGCGACCAAGGAGCCGGTGAAGGTGATCGCCCCGATCGCCGCCCCCAGCGACATCTCGATCAGGCTGCCGACATGGATCGCCCCCGGCGTGCCGATGGCGTAGGCCTGCGGGTCCAGGAACGCCGCCGCCGCCACGCACACCGCCGCAAGACCCACCAGGCTGTGGAACGCCGCCACCAGCTGCGGCAGCGCCGTCATCTGGATCCGCTGCGCCACCACATAGCCGATGCCGCCGCCGATCGCGATCGCCGGCACGATCAGCCAGTAGTTCCGCACCTGCGGCAGCAGCATCAGCGTCGTCGCCACCGCGATCGCCATGCCGGCGATCCCGTACCAGTTCCCCTGCCGGCTCGTCTCCGGGCTCGACAGGCCCCGCAGCGCCATGATGAAGCACACCGCCGCCACCAGATACGCCAGCACCGCCAGGCTCGTCATCGCGATCCCCTCGTCGTGTCTTGGTTTGCCTGTACGGGCTGTCTCAGCCCTTCTTCCGGTACATCGCCAGCATGCGGCGGGTGACCAGGAAGCCCCCGAAGATGTTCACCGAGGCCAGCAGCACCGCCAGCGCCCCCAGCACGCTCGACGCCCCGATCACCGCCGGGCCCGCCGCGATCAGGGCGCCCACCACGATCACCGA
>NZ_JANX01000763.1 GCF_000767795.1 Inquilinus limosus MP06
GCCAGGGCCAGCGCGGCGGCGGCGCTGCGCGCGGCGGCGCCCAGGCGGCGCATCAGCTCGGCGGTGCTCTCGGTCTCGGCGTCGAACAGGGCGGTCATCACGGGTCTCTCAGGCGCGATGCCGCAGCCTAGCGCAGCTTTCCGCCGGTTTCACCGTGCATCGGCGGCAGGGGCGCCATGCCCGTTGTGGCTGCGATCCTCCGAAGGGCCGCGGTACTCGGCCAGGTTCAGGGCGGTGTTGATCACCCCGATATGGCTGAACGCCTGCGGGAAGTTGCCGAGCTGGCGCCGCGCGATCGGGTCGTACTCCTCCGCCAGCAGCCCGACATCGTTGGTGAGGCTGAGCAGCCGTTCGTAGAGCGCGGTGGACCGGTCGGTGGCGCCGATCATGGCCAGCGCGTCGGCCAGCCAGAAGCTGCAGACCAGGAAGGTGCCTTCCTCGCCGGTCAGCCCGTCGACGCCGGATTCGGTCTCGTAGCGCCGGGCCAGGCCGTCGATGGTCAGTTCGCGCTCGATCGCCTCGACCGTGCCGATCACCCGCGGGTCGTCCGGCGGCAGGAAGCCCACCATCGGGATCTGCAGCAGCGCCGCGTCCAGCAGCTCCGAGCCATAGGACTGGACGAAGCTGTTGCGCTTCTCGGAGAAGCCTTTGGCGCAGATCTCGGCATGGATGCGGTCGCGCAGCGCCCGCCAGGCCTTGACCGGTCCTTCCAGCCCGAACTGCTCGACCGCCTTGATCGACCGGTCGAAGGCGACCCAGGCCATCACCTTGCTGTGCACGAAGTGCCGCCGGGGCCCGCGGATCTCCCACAGCCCCTCATCCGGCTTGTCCCACATCTTCTCGAGATAGCCGAGCAGCACCCGCTGCACCCGCCAGGCGTCATGCGGGTGGGTCAGGTGCTTCTTGCGGGCGACATGGATGGCGTCCAGCAGCTCGCCATAGACGTCGAGCTGCAGCTGGGCATGGGCGCCGTTGCCGATGCGCACCGGCTTGCTGCCCTCGTAGCCGGCCAGCCACGGGATCTCCAGCTCGGTCAGCCGGCGCTCGCCGCCGAGGCCGTACATGATCTGCAGTTGTTCCGGCCGCCCGGCCGCGGCCCGGCGCAGCCAGTCGCGCCACGATGCCGCCTCCTCGGTGAAGCCGGCGCCGAGCAGGGCGTACAGCGTCAGCGTCGCGTCGCGGATCCAGCAGTAGCGGTAGTCCCAGTTGCGCTCGCCGCCCAGCTCCTCGGGCAGCGAGGTGGTGGCCGCGGCGACGATGCCGCCGGTCGGGGCATAGGTCAGCGCCTTGAGGGTGAGGGCCGAGCGCAGCACCGCCTCGCGATAGGGCCCGTCATAGGTGCAGTGATGGGCCCAGCCATGCCACCAGGTCTCGGTGTCGGTCAGCGACCGGAACGGGTCGATGGCGCCCGGCTCCGGCAGATGCGACGGATACCAGGTCAGGATGAAGGGCAGCCGGTCGCCGGCCTCGACCGTGAAGTCGCCGACCGTCTTCATCGCCTCGCCATGCAGCGGGATCGGCGAGCGGAAGCGCAGCGCGTCCGGCCCGGCGATGGCGACGATGCCGTCCGGCCGGTGCCGCACCCAGGGCACGATGCGGCCGTAGTCGAAGCGGAACGCCGCCTCCATCCGCATCGGCACGCTGCCGCCGCGGCCCTCGACCAGCCGGACGATCGAGATCTCGTCCTCGCGGTGCGGGAAGGGCATGAAGTCGATCAGCGCGACCGTGCCCGTCTCGGTCTCGAACTCGGTCTCCAGCACCAGCGTGTTCTCGTGGTAGTGCCGGCGGGTCCGGGCGGTGGCGTGGTCCTCCGGCGCGATCTGCCAGTGGCCGTTCTCGGTGTCGCCCAGCAGGCGGGCGAAGCAGGCGTCGGAATCGAAGCGCGGCAGGCACAGCCAGTCGATCGACCCATCGCGGCCGACCAGCGCCGTGGTGCGGCAATTGCCGATGATCGCGTAATCCTCGATCCGCCCGGCGGGGCCCTTGAAGCGTCCCTCGGCGCGCACCCGCGGCTGCTTGCCGGTGGCGCGTCCCTCGGCGCCGTCGGCGTCCGGGGTGGGAACGGCATCGGGATGCCCTGTCAGTGACGCCATCTCGGTCTCCGCTGCGTGGTCACAGCTCACGGAAGGAACGAAGGCCGGCTTGGTTCCGCCGGCGCGGCCGAAAGACCCTATGTCGCGACCGGGCGCCGTTCCGCCGCCAGCAGCACGGCGAAGCCCGCCGCCACGCCGGCCGCCGCCGCCCCGATGGTCGTCTCGATCCCCAGCGTATCGAAGAATCGCCCGGCGCCAAAGGCGACGACGACGATGCCCAGATTGACCAGGCTTGCGGTCAGGGCGACGGTGGTGCCGCGCAGCGATGCCGTCATCCCCGCCAGAACCGCCTGATGCGTCGGCCCGGCGACGCCGTAGCCCAG
>NZ_JANX01000764.1 GCF_000767795.1 Inquilinus limosus MP06
CGGCAGCCGCTGCTGATGGAGGGCACCACCAGCCTGCAGCAACGGATCCTGACCCGGCCGGGCGCGCGGCTGGCGAAGGCGCCGGGCGATGACCCGTCGGGGGCGGAGCTGCCGCCCCTGTCGGTCATGTTCGTCTACGCCCGCGTGCCCAGCCGCAACGGCGTGGCGCTGGAGGTCGGCACGACCGCCGACGGCCGGACGCTGGGCTGGATCCCCGCGGCCCAGGCGATCGACTGGAAGCAGACGCTGGTCGTCGCCTTCACCAACCCGGTCAACCGCGACCGGGCGCTGTTCTTCGACGACTCCGCTCCCCTGCTGTCGCTGATGGAGGATCCGGCCGCTGCCACCAAGGCGGCGGCGCTGCGCCAGGCGGCTGAGGGCGGCAGTCCGCCGGCCGACAGCCATGTCACCTCGATCGAGCCGCCGCGCTGGATCGACCCGGCCAAGACCTTCTACCTGCTGCCGATCCTGAACTGGACCAACGGCTATTTCGCCAGCGGCTTCAACGGCCTGGCGCTGCAGGTGGCGGCGACCTCGCTGCAGGAGCAGCCGGGACCGGCCCCGGCCGCCCCGACCGCTCCCAAGCCGCCGGACCAGGCGGTGATGGCCGGCTATACCGCCGGCGTCGTCTTCGTGGTCGACACCACGATCTCGATGGATCCGTATGTCGAGCGCACGCGGGACACGATCCGGGCGTTGGTGGACAAGCTGTGGGCCAGGCGCGGCGACGCGCTGCGCTTCGGCCTGGTCGGCTTCCGCGACGTGCTGAAGGACGGCACGCCGGACGAATACACCAGCCGGGTGTTCGCCGACCTGCCCGACCATGTCGACAAGACGCAGTTCCTACGCCGGCTGGACGCGGCCGAGGCGTCGCGGCGCGACAACCTGGACTTCCGCGAGGATTCCTTCGCCGGGGTCAAGGCGGCGCTGGACCAGATCGACTGGAGCGGCGTGTCCGGCCGCTTCGTCGTGCTGGTCACCGATGCCGGACCGCGCCGCGCCGCCGATCGCTACTCCTCGACCCATCTGGATCCGGACCAGCTGCGGATCCTGGCGCAGTCCAAGGGCGCGGCGCTGATCACCATCCATCTCAAGACCGCCGCCGGCAAGGACGACCACGCCTCGGCCGAGGAGGCGTATCGCGCGCTCAGCGACTACCCCAATGTCGGCAGCCTGTACTTCCCGATCCGGGACGGCGACGTCCGCGCCTTCGGCGCCGTGATCGACCGGGTCTCGGGCATCATCGCGGCGCAGATGGAGGATGCCGCCAAGGGCCAGGTCGCCGCGGCCGAGCAGCCGGCGCAGAGCGGCCCCAAGGACAATGGCGACGCCGGGGCGGACAGCGAGGCCTTCGCCCGGGCCGGGCTGGTCGGCCGCGCCATGCAGCTGGCCTATCTGGGCCGGATGGAGGGCGGCGCGCCGCCGCGGCTGTTCTCCGCCTGGGTCACCGACCGCGACCTGGCCGACCCGTCGCGCAAGACCCTGGACGTCCGGGTTCTGATCACTAAGAACCAGCTGTCGGACCTGCAGTCGACGCTGAAGACGATCATCGACGCCGGCGAGGTCACCCGCATCGCCCCGGCCGATTTCTTCGGCCAGCTGCGCAGCGCCGCCGCGACCATGGCGCGCCGGCCGGAAAGCGTCGCCCTGGCCGAGGGCCGGCGTCTGACCGACCTGGGGCTGATCGGCGAGTATCTCGACGGCCTGCCGTATCGCAGCCGGATCATGGAGCTGACCGAGGATGACTGGCTGTCCTGGAGCTTCGGGCAGCAGCGGCAGTTCCTGGACGACCTGGACGCCAAGGTCACCCTGTACCAGCAGATCTACGACAACGCCGACCTGTGGATCTCGCTCGACGGCAATCGCACCGGCGGCGACGCCGTCTACCCGATCCCGCTGGACGCCCTGCCGTGACCGCGGCCGCGCCGGTCTATGCGCTGCGCGACGTCATGGTGCGCCGCGTCTCCGGCCCGGCGGTGTTCGAGCTGCATGTACCGGAGCTGACGGTCGCGCGCGGCGGCGTCGTGTTCCTGATCGGCCCGTCCGGGTCGGGCAAGTCAACCCTGCTCGACCTCCTCGCCGGCACCCTGGCCCCGAGCCGGGCGGCGGCCTTCACCCTGGACGATGGCGGCCGGGAGCCCGCCGACCTGGCGGCGCTGTGGCGCGGCCGGCAGTTGGACACGCTGGCCGAGTTGCGGGCCCGCCACATCGGCTATGTGCTGCAGACCGGCGGCCTGCTGCCCTATCTGTCGGTGGCGGAGAACATCGCGCTGACCGCCCGCATCGCCGGGCGGGTCGACCGCGGGCACCTGTCCGGGCTGGTGGAGCGGCTCGGCCTCGGCCGGCTGGCCGGGCTGCTGCCCGGCCGGCTGTCGGTGGGGGAGCGGCAGCGCGTCGCCATC
>NZ_JANX01000765.1 GCF_000767795.1 Inquilinus limosus MP06
GGTGTCGCGGTCGGCCAGGAACCGGGCGGCGACGGCGACGGCGGGGGCGGTGTTGCGGGCCGAGGGCTCGAGGATGATGGCGTCGGGCGCCACGCCGATCTGGCGCATCTGCTCGGCGACGATGAAGCGGTGGTCGTCGGCGCAGATGAAGACGGGCGGGGCGAAGCCGTCGGCCTCGCCGACCCGGGCCACCGTCTCCTGGATCATGGTGCTGCCCGAGACCAGCGGCAGGAACTGCTTAGGATAGCCCGCCCGCGACAGCGGCCACAGCCGCGTCCCAGACCCGCCCGACAACACCACCGGCACCACCGCCTGGCTGCCGGGCTGCGTCGTGCCCACCAGCTGCTCGGCCGTCTTCGCCTTCGCCATAACCTTCCGATCCCGTCGATCTCGATGCCGACGCTTATCGGCCATTCGGCCCGGCCGGTTCAAGCCCGCCGCGGCCGGAGCGGTCCGTTGACAGTGGCCGAACAATCATCTGACAATTCGTGCTGAACAAAGAGTCGGGGATCGCGGCGCGGCACCGCCCCCGGCAGCCAAATCGCCGTGGAGGAGTGCTCATGACTGGTTCGTTGCAGCGCGCCCTGCTGGGCGCGCGGTCCTGGCCGTGGCGGTCGCCCTGCCGGCGGCGGCGCAGGACAAGAAGACCATCCTGACATCTGTGCCCAGCCTCGGCTTCCCGTTCTTCGTCCACATGATGAACGAGCTGAAGGCGGAATCGCAGAAGCTGGGCGTGGCCTCGGTCGAATCCGACGGCCAGAACAGCGCGCCGAAGCAGACCGCCGATGTCGAGGCGGCGCTGGTGCAGAAGGTCGACGGCATCGTCATCAGCCCGATCGACGTCAACGCCATGGCGCCGGTGCTGAGCGAGGCGGTGGAGGCCGGGGTGCCGGTCGTCACCATCGACCGCCGCGTCACCGGGGTCGACGGCATCCTGGCCCATGTCGGCGCCGACAACGTGCTGGGCGGCGAGGCCCAGGCGAAGTGGCTGATGGAGACCTATCCGAACGGCGCCACCATCGTGAACCTGCAGGGCCAGCCTGGCGCCAGCCCGGCGATCGACCGCAACAAGGGCCTGCACAACGTCCTCGACCAGCACAAGGACAAGTACAAGTTCGTGGCCGAGCAGACCGCGAACTTCGCCCGCGACCAGGGCTTGAGCGTGACCGAGACGATCCTGGCCGGCCTGCAGACGCCGCCCGACGTCATCGTGTCCGCCAATGACGACATGGCGCTGGGCGCGCTGGAGGCGGTGCGTGGCCGCAATCTGCAGGACAAGATCAGGATCATCGGCTTCGACGCGCTGCCGGAGGCGCTGGGCAGCATCCGCGACGGCGGCCTAGCCGGCACCATCGAGCAGTTCCCCGGCGGCCAGAGCCGCAAGGCGGTCGAGGTGCTGGTCGATTATCTGAAGACCGAGAAGAAGCCGGACCCGGCGCTGATCCTGCTGACCCCGATCGCCATCACCAAGGCCAATCTCGACAAGGCCGAGCGCATCGGCGAGGTGAAGTAGGGCCTTTCCCATCCTGTCATCGCCGGGCTTGACCCGGCGATCCAGGGGCCACCGAGAACTGCTCTTGCCGCCCTGAATGCCCGGGTCAAGCCCGGGCATGACAATAAGGGTGAAGAGGACACGGATGACCGAACCGCTGCTGCGCATGACCGCGATCACCAAGCGCTTCCCGGGCGTCGTCGCCCTGGACGGCGTCGGGCTGGAGGTCGCGGCCGGCGAGGTGCACGGCCTGCTGGGCGAGAACGGCGCCGGCAAGTCGACGCTGCTGAAGATCCTGTCCGGGGCCCAGGCGCCGGACGGCGGCGGCATCGTCTTCGCCGGCGAGGCGGTGAGCTTCGCCGCGCCCTATGAGGCGCAGCGGCTCGGCATCGTCACGATCTACCAGGAGTTCAACCTGATCCCGAGCCTGACGGTGGGGGAGAACATCCTGATCGGGCGCGAGCCGGGGCGGGCCGGGCTGGTCGACTGGGGCGCGATGCACCGCACAGCCAAGACGGCGCTGGACCGCATCGGCCTGGCCATCGATCCGCGCCGCCTGGTGCGCGACCTCAGCGTCGCCGAGCAGCAGATGGTCGAGATCGCCCGCGCCTTGTCGATGGATTCGCGGCTGATCGTGATGGACGAGCCGACCTCGGCCTTGAGCGCCACCGAGGTCGACCGGCTGATGGCGATCATCCGCACCCTGCGCGGCCAGGGCATCGCCGTGATCTACGTCACCCATCGCCTCGACGAGGTGATGGCGGTGTGCGACCGGATCACGGTGCTGCGCGACGGCCGGCCGGCCGGCGGCGCCCAGGTGGCCGAGATCACCGTCGACGACATCATCCGCATGATGGTCGGCCGCGACCTCGGCGCCCTGGCGCGGATCGAGGGCGGCGCCGCGCAGGCC
>NZ_JANX01000766.1 GCF_000767795.1 Inquilinus limosus MP06
TGGCCCAGGCCTCGACGAAATCCCCTCACCCGGAGCCGCTCCGCGTCTCCGACCTCTCCCGCAAGCGGGAGAGGCAACACAAGACACGAGCCGGGGAACCATGACGCTGATCATCACCGGATCCGAGGGCAATATCGGCCGGCGGCTGCGGCGGGCCTTGCCGGGCGAGGCGTAGCCATGCCGGTCTCCACCGCCGAAATCATCGCCTGGGCGACGGCCAACCCGGTGAATGCCGCGCTGATGCAGCGGCTGCCGCGGCTCGGCCTGCCGCAGTGCTATCTCACCGCCGGCTGCCTGTTCCAGGCGGCGTGGAACCGGCGCTCCGGCCGGCCGCCGGAGACGGCGGTGAAGGACTACGACGTCTTCTACTTCGACGACCGCGATCTGTCCTGGGAGGCGGAGGACGCGGTGATCCGCGAGGCCTCTGCCCTCTGCGCGGATCTCGGCGTGGCGGTCGAGGTCAAGAACCAGGCCCGCGTCCATCTCTGGTACCGGCAGCGCTTCGGCGGCGCCTATCCGCAGCTGCGCTCCGCCACCGACGGCATCGACCGCTACCTCGTGCAATGCACCTGCATCGGCATCGAGGCGGCGACGGGCCGGCTCTACGCTCCGAACGGGCTCGACGACATGGTCGCGGGCGTGCTGCGGCCCAACCCGCTGAACTCGTCGCCCGGGCTGTTCCGCGCCAAGGCGGAGTCGTACCGGCAGCGCTGGCCCTGGCTGACGATCGCGGAATAGGCGTGGGGATGAAACGGAAGGAAGGCGGGCGTGACGCCCGCCCTCGTGTGCCAGCCTAGCTGACCGGCTTGACCCGGACGGTGAAGTGGCGCTTGCCGTACCAGATCGTCACCCGGCTGTAATTCGCCTTCGCCGGATCCTCGACGAAGGGCGGGACCTCCATCGGGGTCATCACTTGCGTGACAGGGCCGGTCGGGGCTGTCGCCCAGAGCTCAAGGACCTTGGTCCTGCTGCCCGCCTTGCGGTCGCTGTCGACCAGCGTGACCGTCCAGCCGGCGGACGGTGCGGTCACGGCGCCGAGCTTGCCTTCGACATGCAGCGATGCGGCCTCGCCCGGCATCGTGTTCAGCCAGGCCTCGAAGTCTCGCGGATTGACCTGCAGCCTGCCGGCTTCGTTGACCGTGGCGACCGCCGGGGCCGGTGTCTCGGCGGCCTGCGGGGCCGGAGCGGTCGTCTGCGACGAGCCGCATGCCGCCAGGCCGGTCATGAAGAATCCTGCAAACAGCACTGTATGGATCCTGGCCATTTGGGCTTCTCCCTGAAAATCAACGCTACAATAAAGCGGTTTTATACGGCATCGACGCGTAATAGGCGAGCCAGACCGAAGCAGCTGCCTTGCTTTTCTTAGCCGTCGCAAATGGTCGGCGGTCCGATATCGGCCGCAAGGGATGCCCGGCTCGGCCCTGGAGAGCGGACTGCAATCCTTTCAGGCCGCCGGCCCGGACCAGGCGTCGCCATAGTCCGGCTGCACCTCGGCATAGCGCTGCGTCCACACCGGCAGCGGCGCGTCGGCCAGCAGGGCTTCCAGCCGGTCGAGATAGGCATGGGTGCCGGGGATGAAGCCCTCGGCGTCGCGCGGCCGCAGCCCGCTGTGGCTGAAGCGCAGCAGCGTGCCGTCGCCATCGGCCTCCAGCTCGTAGCGCACCACGGTCTCGCCGATGATCGACTGGTGCCATTCATGCTCCAGCAGCCGCGGCGGGTCCCAGGCCAGGATGCGGCCGGCGATGCTGCGGTGCTGCGGCGGCACCGGCGGGCCCTCGGCCACGGTCTCGATCCGGCCGCCCTGGCGCGGGTCGATCGTGGTGGGTCCCAGCCAGCGGCCGCGCTGCGCCGGATCGGTCAGCGCCGCCCAGACGGCCTCGACCGGGTAGGGCAGGCGGCGCTCGAACCGGATCGTCGCGGTGTCGCCATGGCGGGTGATGGTGCCGGTGCGGCTGGTCATGTCGGGTCGTCCTGCTTGTGCGGCACGGTGGCGGCCAGGTGCCGCTCCAGCGCATCGAGATGGCCGGCCCAGTATCGGCGGAAGCGCTCCAGCCAAGCGTCCATCTCGGCCAGCCGGTCGGGCTTCAGCGCGTAGATCCGCTGCTGCGCCGCCGCCTTGGCCTCGACCAGCCCGGCCTCCCGCAGCACCCGCAGATGGCGCGAGACCGCCGGCTGGGTCAGGGCCGGGAAGGCGGCGACGATCTCGCCCGCCGGCCGGGGCTGGCCGGCCAGCAGGTCGAGGATCGCCCGGCGGTGCGGCTCCGCCACCACTTCGAACACGTCCATGACGATATATGATCTCAAGGTTATATAATCGTCAACGTATATGGTGTCACTTGCCGCGGGCAAGGGCCAGGCCGAGCCCGGCGCCGAGCAACAGGCTGCCGGTGATCCG
>NZ_JANX01000767.1 GCF_000767795.1 Inquilinus limosus MP06
CGCCGTGCTGGCGCTGGATCCGGCGGGCCTGGGCGACCCGGAGCTGCGCGGCGATGCCGCGGCCCAGGCCGCCAGCCGGGTGTCCGCCATCCCCGGCGTGCGAACCGCGTTGCTCGACTTCCAGCGCCGCTTCGCCGAGCGCCCGCCGGGGGCGGTGCTGGACGGGCGCGACATCGGCACCGTGATCTGCCCCGACGCCCAGGCGAAGATCTTCGTCACCGCCACGCTCGAAACCCGCGCCGCCCGGCGGTGGAAGGAGTTGCGGGAGCGCGGCCACGAGGTTATATACGACGAGGTCCTCGACGACCTGAGACAGAGAGACGAGCGCGATCGTCGCCGCGCCGTGGCCCCCTTGGTCCCGGCGAGCGACGCTTTTCTGTTGGATACAAGCCAGCTGACCGCGGACCAGGTGTTCGACCAGGCTCTGGCTTATGTGTCCCGCCGGATCGGCCCCCCGCGCGACGCCGTCTGACCCTCGGGCCGCCGTCGATCACCATGATGGAGATTCGGGCATCGGGCCCGGCCCGGCCATCGCGCTCTCCCAGGCGGGACGACCCGCCGGCGCGGCGACCGGTCTGTCTCTAACGGGAGTTTTCATGGCTACTAGTTCCGCCGCCGTCAAATCGACCGAGAAGGAAAGCTTCGCCGCCCTTCTCGAGGAATCGCTCGGCCAGTCCGAGAGCTTCGAGGGTACCGTCGTCAAGGGTCGGGTGATCTCGATCGACAACGACATGGTGCTGATCGATGTGGGGCTGAAGTCCGAGGGGCGCGTGGCGCTCAAGGAATTCGCCGTCCCCGGCCAGCCGGCCACGCTGGCCGAGGGCGACACCGTCGAGGTGTTCATCGAGCGCATGGAGGACAAGAACGGCGAGGCCGTCCTGTCCCGCGAGAAGGCCAAGCGTGAAGAGGCCTGGACCGCGCTCGAGAAGTCGTTCACCGATCAGCTGCGTGTCACCGGCGTGATCTTCGGCAAGGTCAAGGGCGGCTTCACCGTCGACCTGAACGGCGCCGTCGCCTTCCTGCCGGGCAGTCAGGTCGACATCCGGCCGGTGCGCGACATCAGCCCGCTGATGGGCACGCCGCAGCCGTTCCAGATCCTCAAGATGGACCGCTCGCGCGGCAACATCGTGGTGTCGCGTCGCGCCGTGCTCGAGGAGAGCCGCGCCGAGGCCCGCTCCGAGCTGGTCGCCAACCTCAAGGAAGGCCAGATCCTCGAGGGCGTGGTCAAGAACATCACCGATTACGGCGCCTTCGTCGATCTGGGCGGCGTGGACGGCCTGCTGCACGTCACCGACATCGCGTGGCGCCGCATCAACCACCCGTCCGAGGCGCTGCAGATCGGCCAGGCCGTCAAGGTCCAGGTCGTCCGCTTCAACCCGGAGACCCAGCGCATCAGCCTCGGCATGAAGCAGCTCGAGGCCGATCCGTGGGAGGGCGTGGTCGCCAAGTACCCGGCGGGTGCCCGCTTCCGCGGCCGCGTGACCAACATCACCGACTACGGCGCCTTCGTCGAGCTGGAGCCGGGCATCGAAGGCCTGGTCCATGTCTCGGAGATGAGCTGGACCAAGAAGAACGTCCATCCGGGCAAGATCGTCTCCACCTCCCAGGAGGTCGAGGTGATGGTGCTCGACGTCGATCCGGTGAAGCGCCGCATCAGCCTCGGGCTGAAGCAGTGCTTGCCGAACCCGTGGGAGGTGTTCGCCGAGAAGTACCCGGCCGGCACCGAGCTCGAGGGCGAGGTCAAGAACATCACCGAATTCGGCCTGTTTGTCGGCCTGCCGGGCGAGATCGACGGCATGGTTCACCTCTCCGACATCGCCTGGGACCGCTCGGGCGAAGAGGCGATCCAGGACTTCAAGAAGGGCGACCAGGTCAAGGTTAAGGTCCTCGACGTCGATGTCGAGAAGGAGCGCATCAGCCTCGGCATGAAGCAGCTCACCGAGGACACCTTCGAGAAGGCGGCCACCACCGGCGGCCTGCGCAAGGGTGAGGTCGTCACCGGCACGGTCACGGAAGTGAACGACGGCGGTGTCGAGGTCTCGGTCGGCGACGGCCTGGTCGGCTTCATCCGCAAGTCCGACCTGTCGCGCGACCGGTCGGAGCAGCGTCCGGACCGCTTTGCCGTCGGCGACAAGGTCGACGCCAAGGTGATGCAGGTCGACCGCGCCGCCCGCAAGGTGTCGCTCTCGATCAAGGCGAAGGAAGTCGAGGAAGAGAAGCAGGCGATGGCCGAGTACGGTTCGTCCGACTCCGGCGCCTCGCTGGGCGACATCCTCGGCGCCGCGCTCCGCAAGGCGCGCGAGAACACCGAAGAGAAGTAAGCAAGGGCCTCACGGCCCGAGCCGGGCCCGCCTCCGCAGGGAGGCGGGCCTTTTCTTTTGGGT
>NZ_JANX01000768.1 GCF_000767795.1 Inquilinus limosus MP06
ATCGTGTCGCGGAACGCGGCGGCCGCGGGCGACAGCGTCCGTCCCGCCCGGGTCAGCACGCCGATGTCGCGCGTCACCTCCGGCCCCTGCAGCAGCCGCGTGGTCAGCGCCGGATGGGCCAGCACCGGCAGGGTCAGCAGCGGCAGCGCCGTGACCCCGAGCCCGGCCGCCACCAGCGCCCCGGCGGTGGCGAGATGCGACACCTCGAACTCCGGCTCCGCCGCCACGCCGGCCAGGGCGAAGCCGCGATCGGTCAGCGGCCGCACGCTGGTGATGCGCGACATGGCGACGAAGGGCCAGGCGGCCAGGTCGGCCCAGGTGACGGCGGATTGGCGCGTCAGCGGATGGTCCTGGCGCAGGATGGCGACGAAGCGGTCGGACATGATGCGGGCGAACTCGATCCTGCCGTCGGGCGCCGGGCGGCCGGCAATGCCGAGATCGGCCTCGCCGCGGAGCACCGCGCCGACCACGCCGTCGAGCAGCGTGTCGATGACGCCGACCGAGACGCCCGGATGGCTGCGGCGGAACCGGTCGATCACCGGCGGCAGCAGCCCGGCGGTGACCGAGGGCAGCCCGGCCACCGAGACCCGGCCGCGGGCCGAGCGGAAATAGTCGCCGAGATCGTCGAGCGAGCTGCGCAAATCGCCGATCAGCCGGCCGGCGACGGCCGTGAACTCCCGGCCCTGCGGCGTCGGCTCCACCGTCCGGGTGTTGCGGTCGAACAGCCGCTCGCCCAGCCGCGTCTCGGCCCGCGCCACCGCCCGGCTGACCGCCGGCTGCGACATGCCCAGCGCCTCGGCCGCCGCGCGGAAGCTGCGCAGCCGGTCGACCTGCAGCACCACCTCGATCTCGAACAGCGACAGGTTGATGCGCTTCATGCATCAATCGATGACACAAATTCACTTCCCGATCCACCACCCGCCATGGCGTGCTGGCGCCCGAGCGGCCCCGGATGAAGGACGGCCGCCGCAACGGGAGGATGGCGGATGCTGGCGGCCCTGGGGTTCCTGACCATCGCGGTGTTCCTGGCGCTGATCCTCAGCGGCCGCGTCTCGGTGCTGGTGGCGCTGGTGCTGGTGCCACTGGCCGGCGGGCTGATCGGCGGCTTCGGCGCCGGCCTCGGCCCGATGATGCTGGACGGCATCGTCAAGGTCGCGCCGGTCGGCATCATGATCATGTTCGCCGTCCTCTATTTCGGCCTGATGCTCGACACCGGCATCTTCGAGCGGCCGATCGGGTTTCTGCTCTCCCTGGTGCAGGGCGATCCGGTGCGGCTGTGCCTGATCACGGCGCTGCTGACCATGCTGGTCGCGCTGGACGGCGACGGCGCCACCACCTTCCTGATCACGGTCACGGCCCTCTTGCCCGTACACCGCCGCCTCGGCCTGAATCCGCTGGTGCTGCCCGGCATCATCTGCCTGGCCGCCGGCACCATGAACCTGCTGCCCTGGGGCGGCCCGACGGCGCGGGCGATGGCGGTGCTGAAGACCGACGCATCGGCCCTGTTCAACCCGGTGATCCCCGCCATGGTCGCCGGCCTGGCCTGGGTGTTCGTCGCCGCCTGGCTGATCGGCCGCAGCGAACGCAAGCGCCTGGGCATCGCCCATGGCGTCGACGCGGTCGCGCTGGTGGAGCCGACCGAGGCCGAGCGGGCGGCGCGCCGGCCGCACCTGGCCTGGTTCAACGCCGCCCTGACCATCGCCCTGATCGTGGCGCTGCTGGCCGGGCTATGGCCGCTGCCGGTTCTGTTCATCACCGCCTTCGCCATCGCCCTGCTGGTAAACTATCCGCGCTGGGAGCAGCAGCGCGAGCGGCTGGTGAAGCATGCCGACAGCGTCGTCACAGTCACCGCCATGATCTTCGCCGCCGGCATCTTCACCGGTATCCTGGGCGGCACCAAGATGATCGGCGCGATGGCCGAGGCGCTGGTGGCGGTGGTGCCGCCGGCCCTGGCACCCTACCTGTCGCAGATCGTGGCTGTGACCGGCATGCCGCTGAGCCTCGTCTTCACGCCGGACGCCTATTACTACGGCATCCTGCCGGTCTTCGCCGGCACCGCCGGCGCGCTGGGCCAGGACCCGCTGGCGGTCGGCCGGGCCGCGATCCTGGGCCAGATGACCACCGGCTTCCCCTTGAGCCCGCTGACCGCCTCGACCTTCATCCTGGTCGGGCTGACCGGGGTGCAGCTGGGCGCGCATCAACGCTTCATCTTCAAATGGGCCTTCGCCTCGACCCTCGTCATGACGGCCGTCGCCTGGGCCACGGGAGCCATCTGAATGCCGAAGGCGATGCGCATCGGGACCGGCGCCGGTTTCGCCGGCGACAGGCTGGAACCGGCGGCGGCGCTGGTGGCGCGCGGCAGGCTCGACGCGCTGGTGTTC
>NZ_JANX01000769.1 GCF_000767795.1 Inquilinus limosus MP06
GACCGGCCGTGCTGGTGCCAGGCGAAGGCCGCCAGCACCGGCACCGCGGCGGCGAGCATCGCCAGCGACCAGGCCGGCCAGCCGGCCTCGCGCCCCTCGATCAGCGGGTACAGCAGGAGGCCGAGGCCGAGCGCGCTCAAGGCCACGCCCGCGAGGTCCAGCCGCTGGCCGGGCGCCACCTGGTCGGCCGGGATCAGCCGCGGGGCCGCGATGGCAGCCAGCAGGCCGATCGGGATGTTGAGCAGGAAGATCGGCCGCCAGCCGAGACCCCAGAGATCCGCCGCCACCAGGATGCCGCCCAGCACCTGCCCGGCCACCGCGGCCAGCCCCAGCACCACGCCGAGCGCGGCGAAGGCCCTGGCGCAGTCCTGCGGGTCAGGGAAGGTCACCCGGATCAGCGAGAACACCTGCGGGAACAGCAGCGCCGCCGCGACGCCTTGCAGCAGCCGGGCCAGGAGCAGCGTCTGCGCGGTCGTCGCCACGCCGCACAGGGCCGAGGTCAGGGCGAAGCCGATCAGCCCGGCGACGAACATCCGCCGCCGCCCCTGCAGGTCGCCGAGGCGTCCGCCGGTGATCAGCGCCACCGCATAGGCCAGGCTGTAGCCGGCCACCACCAGCTCGGCCTCGGCATAGCTGGCGCCGAGCCCCAGCCGGATGCTCGGGATCGCCACGTTGACGATCATCACATCCATCACGGTCATGAACGGCCCGGCCAGCATCACGGCGAGGCCGAGCCAGGGACGAGCCACGGTCGACCGCCGGGCGGCCCCGGCGGCGCAGGTCACATCGGTCATGCGGGATCTCCATCGGGGCGGCGGCGGGTCCGCCCGCCCGAGACAGAGAATGGGAGATGCTCTATAATAGGAAAAGATAAGTTCTTATCCTATTAGTGAAAGCAACAGGCTATGGCTGTCACCAGCCTGCAGCGCACCCCCGAGCGCATCGCGCTGTCCGACTTCGTTCGCGACCGCCGCGCCCGGACCAGCCCGGACGAGGTCGGCCTGCCGACGGGCTCCCGCCGCCGCACCCCGGGGCTGCGGCGCGAGGAGGTCGCCCAGCTCGCCGGGGTCGGCATCACCTGGTACACCTGGTTCGAGCAGGGCCGCGCCATCCAGGTCTCCGCCGACTTCCTGGAGCGGGTGTGCCGGGCGCTGCGGCTGGACCCCACGGAGCGGGCGCATCTCTATGCCCTGGCCCAGCATCGCCCGCCGCCGCATGCCGCCCCGGGCCTGCCCGCGGTCTCGCCGATCCTGCAGGCGCTGCTCGACAGCCTGCCGAACCCCGCCTACGTCAAGACAGCGCGCTGGGACATCGTCGCCTGGAATGCGGCGACCACGGTGCTGTTCGGCGACTACGCGCTGGTCCCGCCGGCCGAGCGCAACAGCTTGTGGCTGATCTTCACCGACCCGCGCTACCGCCGGATGATGCCGGACTGGGAGGAGGGCGTCCGCCGCGTCGTCGCCAAGTTCCGGCTGGACCACGGCCGGGCCGGCGGCGACCCGGCCTTCACGGCGCTGGTCGAGGCGCTGCAGGCGGCCAGCCCGGAGTTCCGCCGCTGGTGGCCGCAGCAGGACGTGGCGGAGCGCAGCGAGGGCATCAAGCGCATCCGCCACGACACGCTGGGCCTGCTGGAATTCGCCCACGCCACCTTCGTGGTCGAGGGCGCGCCCGACCTCAGGATGGTGACGTATACGCCGGTGACCGCGGCGTAGGTTGGGTTCGCGGCTCGCGAACCCAACATCGCGCAACCCGGACCAGCGTCGGATTCGCCGAGGCGAACCCAACCCATGGACTGCCCCGGCCCTGTACTGCCCGGTGGACGGGCCATGCCGCAATTTGACCGCAAGCGGCGGAGTGCCGGCCGGAACCGCGGGCGCCATCCTGCTGTCATCACAGCGACCAGGAGGCCCGACCGATGCCCCGCACCGCCCTTCGCCCCGCCGACGCCCAGCCCGCCGCCCCGCTCCCGATCGACCGCGTCGCCGCCCTCGACTGGGACGCCGCGGCGGCGGAGTTGGACCAGCACGGCGCGGCGGTGCTGCCCGCCCTGCTGTCGCCGGAGGAATGCCGCGCCGTCGCCGCGCTCTACTCCGAGGACAAGCCGTTCCGCAGCCGGGTGGTGATGGCCAGGCACGGCTTCGGCCGCGGCGAGTACAAGTACTTCGCCTATCCCCTGCCCGCCCCCGTCGCCGGGCTGCGCGCCGCGCTGTACCCCCGGCTGGCGCCGGTGGCCAATGGCTGGAACGCGCGCATGGGCATCGCCACCCGCTATCCGGAGCGGCACGAGGACTTACTGGAGGCCTGCCACGCCGCCGGCCAGGCCCGGCCGACGCCGCTGCTGCTGCAATACGAGCCCGGCGACTTCAAC
>NZ_JANX01000770.1 GCF_000767795.1 Inquilinus limosus MP06
GGGTCCAGCCAGCGGTCCAGCCGCAGCCCGGCGGCGGCCAGTTCCGCCGCCATCTGCGCGTCATCGATCACCTCCTGGGTGAAGCTCTGGGTCCAGGTCGCATCCGCCGCCTCCGAGCGCAGGGTCGCCTGGACCAGCCGGCCCTCATGGCGCACCGATTCGATGACGTGGCGGATGCCGGCCTCCTCGCCGACCGGCCCGGGCCGCAGCGTCGCGAAGCTGTCGGGATTGCGCCGCTCGATCAGCACCGCGCCACCCGGCCGGACATGCCGCCGGCAGGCGGCGAGCAGCGCGGCGCGCGTCTCCGCCTCCGGGAAGTTGATCAGCGTGCTGGCCAGCAGCACCGCGTCGAAGCGTCGATCGAGGTCGAGATCCTCGATGTCGGCCAGCACCGTCTCCGCGCCCCGCACATGGGCCAGCATCTCGGCAGAGTTGTCGACCGCGGTGACGGCGTAGCCGAGGGCGACCAGGGCGTGGGTGACCCGGCCCGGCCCGCTGCCCAGCTCCAGGATCGAGCCGCCGGCCCGGACCACCGCGGCCACGATCTCCGCCTCGCCATCGGCCGGCATGCGCCGGTAAAGCTCGACGGAGCAGCCATCCTGCGTGTGCGCGCCCGGCCCGGTGCCGGTGAAGCGGATTGCGGAGACCATGCGGTGCCCTCCCTGCTGCCCCATCCGAGATGGCGACGAGGCGAGGCCGCTGCCAGGGGCTTGAGAAGCGCCCGGGCCGTGGTTAGATAGCCATGGGACTGCCCTCTCGGCAGTCCGGAACCGCACAGGAGGTTGCCTATGTCCCCGCGGGACGCCTGACCCACCGGTTCCGCCTGTTCTGCGAGAACAGGGGGATCGGTTTCGACACGAACCCTTCGGTTCGGCCCTTCGACAGCACGACGCTGTTCTGTACGGCGGGCATGCAGCAGTTCAAGCCGCTGTTCACCGACCTGGCCTACGCAGCCACCTTCGCCAATCTCCAGTCCTGCCTGCGCGTGGGCGATCTCGACGAGATCGGCGACGGCACGCACCTGCTCCGCTTCGACATGCTCGGCCTGTTTTCGTTCCGGCAGTGGACGGTCGGGCAGGCGATCGATTTCTGGCTCGATTTCCTGGCGGAGATCGGGGCGTCGCCGCATCACGTCACCATCCATCCCGACAAGATGGCGGAGTGGGCGCCGCTGTATCGCGGCCTGGTTCCGATCCGGCCGGATCCGGAATGCACCTGGAGCGACGGCAGCATCACCGGCTATTGCACCGAGTTCTATCGGGACGGGGTCGAGATCGGGAACATCGTCAACCCGCTCGGCACCTGCATCGATGCCGGATTCGGCCTCGACCGGCTGGATGCGCTGGTCAACGGCACCCCGCCGATGACGCCGGGGGACAGCCTGGCCGACGCGATCGGGCGGATCATCGCCGACGGCTATCGCCCCGGCGGCAAGCAGCAGGGCTATGTGCTGCGCAAGCTGCTGCGCCGGCTGTGGGCGCTGGGCGGCACGCTCGACCACCCCTTCTTCCGGGCGGAGGTGGCGCGGCAGCGGCGGCTGCGGGACCGCTACGCCCGGCTGCAGCCCCGCCATCCGGACAAGCCGCCGGAATGGTGGTTCGACACCCATGGCATCGATCTCGACGACTTGGACGGCCCGGCATAGGCCAGCTTATCCCGGATCGAATCCGACTCTATTGTCATCCTCGGGCTTGACCCGAGGATCCAGGGGCTTTCGAGAGCCGCCCTTGGTGGCCCCTGGATTGCCGGGTCAAGCCCGGCAATGACAAAAAATCGAGATCGACCCCAGCCACCCCCATGACACCGACGGCCGAGGATTTGAGGATGTTCGAGGAAGATCTGGCGCGCTGGGACCTGGTGCCGGACGGCGCGCCGATCGTCACCCATGGCAGCCGGCTGCTGGCGGTGCGGGCCGGGGACCTGCCGGCGATGATCAAGCAGCCGGTGAACGAGGACGAGAAGCTGGGCTGCCTGCTGATGCAGCACTGGACCGGGGAGGGGGCGGCGATGGTGCTGGCCCAGCATGGCGACACGCTGCTGCTGGAGCGCGCCACCGGCCCGCTCTCGCTGGTCGCCATGTCGCGGCAGGGGCAGGATGATGAGGCCTGCCGCATCCTCTGCGCCGCCGCCACCCGGCTGCACGCGCCGCGCGGCCGGCCGCTGCCGGCGGGCTGCTGCCGCTGGAGCGCTGGTTCGCGCCGCTGACCGAGGGCGGCGATCGCTATGGCGGCATCGTCGCCCGGGCGGCGGCCATCGCCCGCGACCTGCTGGCGGAGCGGCGGGAGATCGTCACCCTGCATGGCGACCTGCATCACGACAACGTGCTGGATTTCGGGCCGCGCGGCTGGCTGGCGATCGACCCCC
>NZ_JANX01000771.1 GCF_000767795.1 Inquilinus limosus MP06
AAAGGCAGGCCGAGATCGGCCGCCACCCGGGCCTGGTCGCCGCTGCCCTGGGCGCGGACCTGCAGCGCCATCACCAGCTCCGCCGCCGCCGGCCGGTCGCCGAGCGCGACCAGGGCGATCAGATTGTGCAGCGAGGCGAATACGAGCGTTGTGTCGGCCCGGCGCCTGCGCGCGATCTCCGCCAGCTCGGCCCAGCGGC
Source organism: Inquilinus limosus MP06 (assembly GCF_000767795.1). Classification (GTDB taxonomy): domain Bacteria; phylum Pseudomonadota; class Alphaproteobacteria; order DSM-16000; family Inquilinaceae; genus Inquilinus; species Inquilinus limosus_E. The sequence continues at coordinate 200 of NZ_JANX01000771.1, forward strand.
CCTGACATCGACGCCCAGCCGCTCCAGCCGCCACAGCAGCGACACCGCATTGGCCATGTCGCGGAAATCGTCGGTCGGCGCCGGCCGCACCTCCTGATCGTAGAGACTCAGCACGCGCTCATGCTCGCCGCGATCGAGATGCAGCAGGGCCAGGTGCCAGGCCATGTGGAAGCTGAAATTGTTGCAGCGGGACCAGCTGCCGCGGCTTGCCTCAAGCCAGTCGATGCCGGCCGCGGTCTCGCCCCGCATCTCGTGGACGTGGGACACGGCGTGCAGCCCCCAGGCATCGTCCGGCTCCATCGCCACGGCTTGGCGGCCATAGGCCTCGGCCGCGGCATAGGCGCCGTGTTCCTCGATCGCGAAGGCGTGGCAGCCCAGCAGGAAGCCGGCGGCCGGAAGGTCGGGGCACCACACCGCCATCATCCGCTGCGAGGCGGCCAGCATGCCGGCGGCGTCGCCCAGCATGAAGCGCAGCGCATGCGCGATCTTGAACGGCAGGAAGGTGGCCGGCCGGTCGGCGAAGCTTTGATCCAGGGACACCGCCGCGTCGGCGAAGCGGTCGTCCGACGCCAGGGCCAGAGCCTCGACCAGCGCCCGCTCATCGGCGGTGCCGCCGTCCTTCGCCGCCAGGGCCCGCCGGGCCGCCCCCAGCGCCTCGCGCGCCGGGACGGCCAGCTCCTCCCGTGCCAGGATCAGGCTGGCGAAGCCCTTCAGCGCCAGGGCCGGCACATGGTCCGGGTCGGCAGCCAGCGCCCGGCCGAGGGCGATGCCGGTCGAGGGCCGGTGGGCCGCGAGGCCGCGCACAGCCTCCTCGAAGGCAGCGTCGGCGGCGCGGCTGGCGGAGCTGGTCGAAAGGTCGAAGGCATCCAACGGCATGACATGTCCTTTGGGCAAGGCTCGACCGTGGCGTCGATCGGGCGACGCGGCGGCAGTTCGGTTCGGAGGGGGTGTCTGGCGGGGGGTCAGCCGTCCGGGGTTGCGACCCTCGACCGCAATGCGTGAAGGCCGGTGAGACCGGCAGGATGCGCCGTCGCCGGATCCGCGGCCTTCGGGGCAAGAAGAGGCAGGAGACGATCCATGGGATGTTCCGCGGAAGAAGCGCGCCGCAATGGGCTTGTGATGGCTTCTTCGACAGTCATGCCGCTGGTATTACACGGCCGTGGAAATTTTTTCTGATGCCGGTCGAGCAACGCGCCCGGTCCTGTAACGAATCCGGAGTCGGAGCCGTATGAGGTGATGACGCGTGAGTGATCCGGTGCGGGAGGACCAGTGGGCGACATGGATGCGGGCCGCGATCTCGGGCGACGCCGGTGCCTATCGCCTGTTCCTGCAGGCGGTGACGCCGCATCTGCGCGCCATGGCGCGGCGGCGCGGCGCCCTGTTCGGGGGTTCCGCCGCCGATGCCGAGGACGTGGTGCAGGAGGTGCTGCTGGCGATCCATCTGAAGCGCGGGTCCTGGGACCAGTCGCGGCCGATCGGGCCGTGGATCTCGGTGATCGTGCGCAACAAGATGATCGACGCGCTGCGCCGCCGCGGCCGCCATGTCGACGTGCCGATCGAGGATGTGATCGACACGCTGGAGGCCGAGGCGACGCCGGACGGGCTGGAGCAGCGCGACGTCGAGCGCCTGCTGTCGCAGCTGAAGGAGCAGCAGCGCGACATCGTCCGCTCGATCTCGGTCGAGGGCGGCAGCGTGCGCGAGACCGCCACCCGCCTGAGCATGACCGAGGGCGCCGTGCGCGTGGCGCTGCACCGCGCGCTGAAGGCCCTGGCGGCCTTGTACCGGAGTGACACGGAGTGAAGACCGACGACCTCATCACCGCATTGGCGCAGGACGCGCCCGTCCGCTGGCGGCTGGGCCGCGCGGTGGCGGCCGCCATGGCCGGCGGCGCGGTGATCGCGGCCGTCATCTTCTTCACCGGCATCGGCGTGCGGCCGGACGCGATGCAGGCGGCGATGACCATCCGCTATCTGTTCAAATTCGTCGTCACCCTGGCGCTGGCCGTCACCGCCACCGGGCTGATCCTGCACCTGGCGCGGCCGGGCGTGCCGCTGGGCGCCTGGCGCTGGGCCCTGCTGGCCGCGCCGCTGCTGCTGGCCGTCGCGGTGGTGCTGGAGATGATGGCGATGCCGATGTCCACCTGGGGCGCGCGCTGGAT
>NZ_JANX01000772.1 GCF_000767795.1 Inquilinus limosus MP06
GCCGCGGCGGCGATGCGCTGCGGCCCGGCGCCGGCGTCGACGCTGACGAAGGGGGTCGCCTGGTCGAGGCCGATGGCCAGGCCGCCGGATTGGATCAGGCCGGCCGCGGCCTCCTTCTCGTAGATCACGGCGTTGGGCTGCAGCGTGCCGGGCTTGATCCAGGCCGACCAGGTGAAGGCGCCGCCCTGCGGCACCGCCAGGCTGGGCGTCGCCGGCAGCATCACCGTGCCGTTGCCGTCGAAGCCGATGCCGCCGCCGATGAAGGAGGCGTCGACCTTGGCCGCGGTCGACTGGGCCGCATTGTTGGCGTAGCCGGTGGAGTCGAGCGGCAGGGCCCCGGGCTCGGTGAAGTGCCAGACCAAGGCCTGGGAGGTGTCGTAGCCGGCGCGGGCGTTGCTGGTGCCGGTCGCTTTCTCATTGCCCCAGTACAGCCAGATGGTCTGCGGCTTGTCGGCGGCGGCGTTCGGCAGGTCGACCCAGATCAGGCCCATCTCGAACAGGTTGTCGAACTTCTCGATGTGGAAGTTCAGCGGCGTCTTGTCGTCCTCGGCGATGATTCGGAGGTCGGAACCGTCATCCTTGGCGGCGAGGAAGTTGAAGTTGGCCGCGGACAGGCGGACCAGCACCTGCGCCCGCCCGGCCATGCCGGGGACGGCGCCGGCATTCGGGCCGAGATCGACGGTGATCGGCTTGCGCAGCGTCCATTCGCTGTTCCACCAGGCCGAGGCGGCCTGGGGCGTCAGCAGCAGCGCCAGCAGGGCGGCCAGCAGCAGCCGGGCGGTCGGGAGCGGTCGGGTCGGGAGGAAGCGTCTCATGCTCGGATCGGTCCGGGGTCAGAGGCTGGCGCCGAGGGTGAACAGAATGCGGATGTCGTTCGCCCTGGTGTCGCTGGCGTCGATCAGCGGCACCGCGAGGTCGACCGAGCCGGTGAGGTGGTTCAGCAGCTTGACCCGCGTGCCGAAGCCGACGCTGGCGAGCTGGAACTCGTCGTCCTGGCCGGGATTGACGTCCTGCAGCCACAGCTCGGCGTAGTCGCCATAGGCGTAGACCCGCCAGTCCTCGACCAGCGAGGGGTCGATCCACTGGCCGAGATTGGGCGTGGTCAGGCGCAGCGCGGCGATCCAGCCATTGTCGCCGAGCTCCTCGGATTCGACATAGCCGGGCACGGTCGAGACGCCGCCGGCGCTGAACTGCTCGTTGCTGATCAGCGGCTGGCTGGCCAGCTGCCCGTCCAGCCGCGCCGTCAGCTCGAAGTCCGCGGGCAGGGCCTGCTGCCGCTCCAGGCTGGCGCGGTAATAGGCGAAGTCGCCGGAGGCGCCGCTGCGCTTCTGCGCGAACTTGTCGTCCGGGTCGCCCAGGCCGCGCAGCCCGAAGGTGGCGGACAGGCTGGCCGTGGTCAGCCCTTGAGCGTCCGGCCGGGTGGCGTTGTACTCGATCGTCGCCGTGGTGTAGGTGATCGGCGTCTTCGACTGGATGCCGCCGAACTCCTGGCTCTCGCCGAAATCCTTCCAGTCCATGCCCAGCATCAGCGTGTGGTAGAAGTCCGGCAGCCCGGGCAGCGGCAGCACGCCGCGCGCGCCGATGACCGTGCCGTCGCCGAGCACGTTGACACCGCCCAGTGTCGCCACGTTGGAGCGGGACGAGATGCCGTACAGCACCAGGCTCTGCTTCCACTCCGGGATGCGGGCGGTGTAGGTCGCGGCGATCGCCGAGGTCTGGTCCGGGTCTTCCGGCGCGGTGGTGTATTGCAGCGAGAACGAGTGGCCGAGCTGCCAGAGATTGTCGTAGCCGACCGAGCCGGACACGCGCAGATGCTTGGTGTCGGCGCTGTACTGGTTGTTCAGCTCGACCGAGGCCTGGAACGGCGATTCGTCCTCGACATTCAGGTCGGCATCGACCGTCCCCGGCTCCGTCCCAGCCTTCAGCTGCGGCGTCACGGTGCGGCCCGGCAGCCGGTTCAGCACCTCCGAGTCGCGCTGGATCCCGGCCAGCTGCGGCACCGTGCCCTCGGCCAGGGACGGCGCCGCGTCCTTGATCCGGCCCAGCGAGTAGTAGCGCGAGTTGCGCACCCGCAGGCGCCCGACCCGGGCCTCGGCGACCTCGAGCCGGACCACGCCCTCGCGCACCGTCTGCTCCGGGATGTTGACGGCGACGGTGATGTAGCCGCGGTCGGCATAGCGCTTCTCCAGCGCGGCGCGGGCGCCCTCGACGTCATCGATGGTCTTGTCCGGTCCCAGGAACGGGTAGATCGCCTCCTCGATGTCGACTACCGGCAGCACGGTGTTGCCCTGGACCTGGTACTCCAGGATGTCGAAGCGATTGGCGGCGGCAGGGGCGGGGGCAGCGGCCGCCGGCTCGTCC
>NZ_JANX01000773.1 GCF_000767795.1 Inquilinus limosus MP06
GGCGCCGGCACGGCGGAGCCCTACGGCCCCGGCGAGGCCGAGGCGCTGCTGGCCCGGCTGGCGGCGGTTCTGGACGAGACGACATGAGCCCCATGCGGCGGCGACCTTGCATTTCGCCGCTGCTTTGGCTATACGGCCCCCTCGTTTGTGCGGAGCCCCGGCCATGAAGACCGATATTCATCCTGAGTACCATGAGATCACCGTCGTGATGACCGACGGCAGCGAGTTCAAGACTCGCAGCACCTATGGCAAGGCGGGCGACACCCTCCGTCTCGACATCGACCCGAAGTCGCACCCGGCCTGGACCGGCGTCCAGAAGCTGGTCGATCGCGGCGGCCAGGTGGCGAAGTTCAACAAGCGCTTCGAGGCCTTCGGCCTGAAGAAGTCCTGATCGCGCGGCGCCCGAACGGGCGCCCGGCGATGCTGGTCTGTGAGCCGGCCCCCGCTCGGGAGGCCGGCTTTTCGCGTTCGGCCCTTGCAGCAAAAACCATCATTGCGAGGAGCGCAGCGACGAAGCAATCCATCGTTCCGCACGAGCTGATGCATGGATTGCTTCGCTGCGCTCGCAATGACGATCCTTTATTGGCCTGTCGGTTCCAGCCGCCCCAGCGGGATGAAATCGCGCGACTCCGGCGTCCAGGGGGCACCGGTCCAGTCGCCCAGCCAGGTATCGACCACGAGCCCGGCCTCGGCGATCAGCCGCTCCAGCTGCCCGCGCGGCGGGAAGGCGATGCGGGAGCGCGAGGACAGCACCCGGCCGTCGGCGAGGATCCGGTAGAAGGTGCCGTAGGTCACGATGCCGGTGGCAGGGTCATGCTCGACATCGTTCCACGCCTCCGTCACGCCGAACCGGGGATGCTCGATCCGGCGCATCGACTCCGCCGGAGTCCACTCCCGCCACTCCTCCCGCGCCGGGTTGCGGCTGTCGAAGATGAAGCGGCCGTCCGGCGCCAGATGCGCGGCGATGGTGCGCAGCGCCGCCAGCCGGTCCTCCGGCGTCAGGAACACCTGGAAGGCGTGGCCGGTCAGCACGATCAGGTCGAAGCGGCGGTCGAGCCGGACGCTGCGGCCGTCGCCCTGGACCCAGGTCACCCGGTCGCCGCCGGGCCGGGCGCGGGCGATCTCCAGCATCGCCCCGGCCGGGTCGACGCCGAACACCGTCCGTCCGGGCTCGCGCGCCAGCTCCGCGGCCAGCCAGCCCGTGCCGCAGCCGAGGTCGAGGACCGAAGCGCGGCCGGCCGCCAGCGCCCGGCAATAGTCCTGGTCCGAGGACCAGACATTCTCGACATCGTAGAAGCTGGCGAGATCCGGGTCGCCATACAGCCGGTCCTGCGTCATCGGGCGTGAGTCTCCGGTGCCGCCGGGAAGGCGGGCGGCGTCGCGCCCATTATGGCACCGGTGCGTGACCGCCGTCCTACTTCTCCGCGGCGATCGTCTCGCCCGCCCAGCCTTCGGGCGGCGGCTCGCGCTCATGCTCGGCGATGCGCAGGGCATAAAGGTGATACAGGGTCGACAGCGACGGCTCGAGCTCCCGGCACCGGGCGAAGCCCTCCCGCGCCTCGTCCCAGCGGCGGGCGCGATAGGTGGTCAGTGCCACCTCGTGCTGGCGGGACAGCTCCTGATAGAGGCCGTCCTCGACCCGGCGATGGGCCAGCAGGGTGAAGACCGAGGCCGGCTCCCGCCGGCCCTTGACCACCAGCCGGTCCAGCTCGATCAGCGCCGTGCGGCCCTGCAGCGCCCGCGCCGTGTCCGGCCCGATCACCGTGCCGACGCCGTAGCGCTTGCACGCGCCCTCCAGCCGCGAGGCGAGGTTGACGCTGTCGCCCAGCGCCGAATAGTCGAAGCGGCGGTCGGAGCCCATGTTGCCGACGACGCAGGTGCCGGTGTTGATGCCGATGCCGATCGCGATCGGGCCGGCCACGCCTTCCCGCTGCAGCGCCTCGTTCAGCGCCGCGATGTCCGCCAGCATCCGGCGGGCGGCCTCGACCGCATGGGCGGCGTGGTCGGGGTCGTCCAGCGGCGCGTTCCAGAACGCCATGACGCAGTCGCCGATGAACTTGTCGATGGTGCCGCCGGTCGCCAGCACGGCCTCGGACAAGGGCGTCAGGATCCGGTTCAGCAGCCGGGTCAATCCCTGCGGGTCCTGCTGCATCCGCTCCGACAGGGTGGTGAAGCCGCGCACGTCGCAGAACAGCACCGTCAGCACCCGGGTCTCGCCGCCCAGCTGCAGCTGGCCCGGGTCCTGCGCCAGGCGCGACACCATGGACGGTGCCAGGTAGTGCTCGAAGGCCCGCGTGATCCGGCGGCGCTGAGCCTGCTCGCGGGCGAAGCCGTAGCTGCCCTGGAT
>NZ_JANX01000774.1 GCF_000767795.1 Inquilinus limosus MP06
GGGGTTGTCGATCGCAGGACTCCATCGGCGCGGGTCCGGGTTCGATGCCCACGCCTCTGCCGTTTCTCTCCGCCGGCTCTCGCGGCGCGAACCCCCTCCCCCTATCCCCCTCCCGCGAGGGGAGGGGGGACTCAAGAAGAGCGACGGAGCCGAAGCATGATCCCGGGCGAACTCCTGCCGGCGCAGGGCACGATCGAGCTGAACGCCGGGCGCGACAGCATCGTCCTGACCGTGGCCAACACCGGCGACCGGCCGGTCCAGGTCGGCAGCCACTATCATTTCTTCGAGACCAACCCGGCCCTGTCCTTCGACCGGGCGGCGGCGCGGGGGCGTCGTCTCGACATCCCCTCCGGCACCGCGGTGCGGTTCGAGCCGGGGCAGAGCCGCGAGGTGCGGCTGGTCGCCCTCTCCGGCGCGCGCATCGCCATCGGCTTCCGCCAGGCGGTCATGGGGCCGCTCGATCCGGTCCAGGGCTGAGGAGGCCGACATGCCGATTTCCATCTCCCGCGCCGCCTATGCCGACATGTTCGGCCCCACCACCGGCGACCGGCTGCGCCTGGCCGACACCGACCTGATCATCGAGATCGAGCGCGACCACACGGTCTATGGCGAGGAGGTCAAGTTCGGCGGCGGCAAGGTGATCCGCGACGGCATGGGGCAGGGCCAGGCCACACGCGCCGAAGGCACCGCCGACACCGTCATCACCAACGCCGTGATCCTCGACCACTGGGGCATCGTGAAGGCCGATGTGGCGATCCGCGACGGCCGAATCGCCCGGATCGGCAAGGCCGGCAACCCGGACATCCAGCCCGGCGTCGACATCGTCATCGGCCCGGGCACCGAGATCATCGCCGGCGAGGGGAAGATCCTGACCGCCGGCGGCATCGACTGCCACATCCACTTCATCTGCCCGCAGCAGGTGGAGGAGGCGATCGCCGCCGGCGTCACCACCCTGGTCGGCGGCGGCACCGGCCCGTCCACCGGCACCAAGGCCACCACCTGCACCCCAGGCCCCTGGCACATCGCCCGCATGCTGCAGGCGGCGGAGGGGCTGCCGGTCAACCTCGCCATCTCCGGCAAGGGCAATGCCAGCCGACCGGACGCGCTGGTCGAGCAGATCCGCGCCGGCGCCTCCTCGATGAAGCTGCATGAGGATTGGGGCACCACCCCGGCCGCGATCGACTGCTGCCTGTCCGTCGCCGACGCGATGGATATCCAGGTGATGATCCACACCGACACGCTGAACGAGAGCGGCTTCGTCGAGGACACCATCGCCGCCTTCAAGGGCCGCACCATCCACGCCTTCCACACCGAAGGCGCCGGCGGCGGCCATGCGCCGGACATCATCCGGGTGGCCGGGCTGGCCAACGTCATCCCGTCCTCGACCAACCCGACCCGGCCCTTCACCGTCAACACGCTCGACGAGCATCTCGACATGCTGATGGTGTGCCATCACCTGGACGCCGGGATCCCGGAGGACGTGGCCTTCGCCGAGAGCCGGATCCGGCGCGAGACCATCGCGGCCGAGGACATCCTGCACGACCTCGGCGCCTTCTCGATCATCTCCTCCGACAGCCAGGCGATGGGCCGGATCGGCGAGGTGATCCTGCGCACCTGGCAGACTGCCCACAAGATGAAGGTCCAGCGCGGCCGGCTGGCGCAGGAGACGGGCGAGAACGACAACGCCCGGGTCAAGCGCTACGTCGCCAAATACACGATCAACCCGGCGATCGCGCAGGGCCTGTCGCGCCATGTCGGGTCGGTGGAGGTGGGCAAGCTGGCCGACCTGGTGCTGTGGGACCCGGCCTTCTTCGGGGTGAAGCCGGATCTGGTGCTGAAGGCCGGCACGATTTCGATGGCGCTGATGGGCGACCCCAACGCCTCGATCCCGACGCCGCAGCCGGTGCACTACCGGCCGATGTTCGGCGGCTTCGGCCGGGCCATGGCGGCCTCGGCCATCGCCTTCGTGTCGAAGGCGGCGCTGGAGGACGGCATCGGCCAGCGCCTCGGCCTGTCGCGCGAGGTTGTGGCGGTGGAGGGCACGCGCGGCATCGGCAAGGCCGACATGGTGCACAATTCGGCGACGCCGGTGATCGAGGTCGACCCCGAGACCTACGAAGTCCGTGCCGACGGCGAGCTGCTGACCTGCGAACCCGCCGCGGTGCTGCCGATGGCGCAGCGGTACTTTCTGTTCTGACTGTTCTGAGATGGCTGTGATCGCAATGAATGCCGGGCTCGCTCTCCTGAGTCCCCCCTCCCTCTGCGGGAGGGGGATAGGGGGAGGGGGTTTTCTCGGTTTGCCGAGACGCCCATGGGCATTCACGCGCGGACGCGCGCAGACCC
>NZ_JANX01000775.1 GCF_000767795.1 Inquilinus limosus MP06
GGCCATGTGGTGGACGCCCAGGGCAATCGCTTCACCGTTCCGGAGCTGTTCACGAAATCGCTGGTCGAGCGGGAATACGCGGACCACCCGATCGTCCTGAACATCGCGCGGCCGAGCGCCGAGGCGAACGCCTTCGCGCAACGCGTGGCCGACTATAGCGGCGTCGATGTCTATGTGACCGGCTCGCGAGACCGCAATCTGTGGAATGTCTTCCATCGGAAGACGACGCCCCAGGGGCCGAACGGCAGGATCGAGGTCGAGAACGGACGGACATTCTCGGTCGACGACCAGGGCCGGCGCCGGGCGATCGATCCCGAGACCAATCTCGGCGAGGTCCTCGGGACCGGGGTCGAGAAGACCGCCTTCGCCTTCGGCGACGACCATGTGATCGTCGTCTACAAGGATCTGGAGCCCGACGTGCCCCGGCCGGGCGAAGCCTATTCCGACCCCGAGCATCAGCAGGCCACTCTCGCCGAGCTCGACCGCCTCGGCTTCCCGATCGCAAGGAACCAGGCCGAGTTCGACTTCAACGGGCAGAAGGCCTTCCTGCAGGACCGCTATGTCGCCAATGACCGGGATCTCGACTCCCGGAAAGATGCCAGCGGCCGGCCGCTCAGCGTCACGCTGCTGAACCAGAACAGCATCTCGAGCCTCAAGGCGATCCGCAGCCTGCTGATCGACAAGGATGTCGCCATCGCCGACCTGCAGTTCCTGATCGACAAGGATGGCCGCTTCGTGATCGCGGACCCGGTCGGCATGAAGCAGGGGCTGGACGAATCGGGCCGACGCCAGCAGGCCAGCAACCTGCGGGAGATCGACGACCTGATCGACACGGCCGAGGTCAACCTCGACCAAGGGCCGAACTAGGGCGGCCGGTCGGCTTCACGCGCCCGGGCGGGATCGCGACGGCCTTGACGGCCAGCCTGCGCTGCAGCGCCAGCCGGCCCGCGGTTGCAAAAATCAAGCTGAATAGAGATTGATAATCATTATCATATCGTTCATTGAATTTGCCCGACGTAATTCATCACTCCGGACCGACCCTCCATGATCTCCCGGCGCTCCCTCGGCCTTGCCGCCGCCCTGCTCCTGTTCGCCGCCGGCGCGGCCCCGGCGGCCGAGACCCAAACGGTGGTGGATGTCGCCGGCCGCAGCGTGGAGGTTCCGGCCGAGGCGAAGCGGATCATCCTGGGCGAGGGGCGACAGATCTACCTGCTGGCGGCGCTCGACACCGAGGCGCCGTTCCGGCGCGTCGTCGGCTGGCGCGATGATCTGGAGAAGGCGGATCGCGACGGCTACGAGATCTATCGGGCGAAGTACCCGTTCATCGCCGACCTGCCGCGCTTCGGCGGCGCCAAGGAGGGCACCTTCGATGTCGAGCAGGCGCTGTCGCTGCATCCCGACCTGGTGGTGATGAACCTGGAATCGAAGCTGGCGACCGACGAGGGCGGGCTGATCGACAAGCTGGCCGCCGTCGGCATTCCTGTGGTGTTCATCGATTTCCGCGAGCGGCCGTTCGAGAACGCGGAGAAGAGCATCCGCATCCTCGGCCAGGTGATCGGGCGCGAGGAGAGGGCGGAGGAGGTGATCGCCTTCCGCCGCGCCGAAATCGAGAAGGTCACCGGCCGCCTCGCATCCTACACCGGGCCGCGGCCGCAGGTGATGATCGACCGCGCCGGCGGCTACAGCGACGAATGCTGCATGTCCTTCGGCGACGAGAATTTCGGCCGGATGGTCTCGATCGCCGGCGGCGACAACATCGCCAAGGGCCTGATCCCCGGCACCTTCGGCACGCTGAACCCGGAGCAGATCGTCGCGGCGAAGCCGGATGTGGTGGTCGTCACCGGCAGCAACTGGACCCTGTACGAGACCGCCGGCGCCTGGGTCGGCGTCGGCCCCGGCGCCGACCGGGACGCCAGCCGCGCCCGGCTGCAGGCGCTGATGCAGCGCCCGGCCTTCACCACCATCCCGGCCACGCAGTCCGGCCGGGTGCACGCCATCTGGCACCAGTTCTACGACAGCCCCTACCAGTTCGTGGCGATCCAGGCGCTGGCCAAGTGGATCCATCCGGAGCTGTTCGCCGACCTCGATCCGGACGCCACCTTCCGGGCCTTCCACGAACGCTTCCTGCCGGTCGAGTACCGGCCCGGCTACTGGGTCTCGCTGACGCCGGGCTGACCCGCGCCCCGATCCGACAGGCGCCGCCGGATATAGGCCTGGGGGCTGCATCCCATGTCGGTGCGGAACGCATAGACGAAGGCGGAGGTCGAGCCGTAGCCGAGCTCCATCGCCGTCCGGGTCACGTCCAGGCCGCCGCCCAGCAGCTCGATCGCCTTGAACAGC
>NZ_JANX01000776.1 GCF_000767795.1 Inquilinus limosus MP06
CGCGCCGCCCGCGCAATGAACATTGCGTGACCTTAAGTGGCATGGGCGACGCATCGCCGGCCCCGCGGCGCATGGCGATGCCGTTCCGGCGTCACGAGACCTGGAGTCTTCCCGTGCTTATCGCTGGTAGCCCGGATCGCCCCGGCTGACGATCGGCTGCATGGCGACGATGCGGGGCGGCGCGAGGGGCAGGGCCGCGACGGCCGGCTGCGCGGCGGCCGGCAGCACGGCGGCCTGCACCTTCGGCCGGTCGACGATGCAGGGGCGGCCGACCCTGGCGAAGGCCGACCGCACCACCTCGTCGTCGCACAGCACCTCGCGCGCCGCGTCGCTCTCGCCCATCTGGCCCAGCAGGGCGGCCATGTTCCGGCGTTCGCAGCCCTCGTCGACGGTGGTGCCGCCCCCGGTCACGCCGAATCCCGCGACGGCCACCCCGGCGGCGTAGGAGCCGGCGCAGGTGTTCAGCCCCGCCGTCAGGCCGGGCGCGAACACGTCGGGCGTGTTGTGGACGGTGTAGGAGCCCCTGTATCGCAGCGAGCTGTCGCCGGGCGCGCCGTTGACGATGCTCACCGTGCCCCCGGCCGAGATGGCGCCGGCCGTGGCCCCGGCGTTGTTGACGGCGCTGGAATTGGCGCTGCCGGTGGCGGTGGCGTTCGATGTCGACTGGGCCAGGCATGGTCCGGCCGGAATCGCAAGGGCCGAGGCGATGACTAGGATCCGCAGCATGCTGACTTCTCCTGGATAGGGCCGCCCGCGAACGGAAACCCGCTGAGGGATCGCCTGGAAACGCAAACTGGCGCGAGCCGGCTGACGGCGGACTCGAAGCGTCGGGTGCCTCGGACCTGATGTCCGCTGCACACCGATTTTCGGATCCACCACCAGACGGCTCGCGCCAGTGCTTCTTTTCCAAACGTTCCCCTACCAACGGGCGGGGTCTGGCGCCCGTTCCGGTCCGCCGCGCCGAATTCTCGGTTTTCCGGATTCGGACCAGGGCCGTGCTGCGCATCCGGCGCGATGGCCGCCGTCGAGGCACTGTATAGCAGTTCGAAATTTTGCCGCTCCGCCCGGATGTGGGTAATACAACTCGCTATGCCCCGCGCACAGGTGTGATTCATGACGGAATGGAGAAAATTATGCCGTGCATAGTTCACGAAGTAATAATAGGAGTATTTTTTAGTGGGATCAGATGCACCGAAATGGGACCAGTTGGATTGCGCATTGGATGATGAATTTTTGGTAATTCATCGAAGATTTGCGCAGATCGCATCATTTATTTCGTGATCTGCGGAGAGCTGGCCGACAGCCGCTGCCATGATTCCGCTCACCTCAGCAAGGCGTGCGTCCTTGATGGGAGAGTGTAGGCAGCAACAGGAGAGTGGACATTGAAGACGCTTCGTATGGCGCTTCTGGCCTCGTCGATCGTGATCGTCAGCGGCGGCACCGCTTTCGCTTTCGATCTCAGCAATACCGGCTCCACCAGCAACGGCAGCGGGGCGGTTTCCACGGTGTCCAATGCGCTGGGGCTGGCCCAGGGCGCGGGCGTCGGCACCGGTGCGGGCATCGGCACCGCGGGCACCAACACCGCGACCGGCGCGGGCGGGGCCTTCGCGAACGGCGCCGCCCAGGCGGACAGCGCCCTCGGCGGCACCGCCAGCACCGTGAGCCACGGCATCGCCGACGGGCTCGGCTTCGGCAGCAACCAGAACAATATCGGCGGCTCGCTGCAGTCGAGCGAGGCGATGGGCTCGGGGTCCGCGTTCGGCAACGGCACCGCGGCGACCAAGGGCGTCGGCTCCGCCCTGGGCGAGGGATCCGGCCTCGGCTTGGGCTCGGGCAGCGTGAATTCGGACGGCAGCACCTCCGCCTCCGCCAGCTCGATCGCCGATGGGCGGGCCCAGGCGTCGTCCAATGGTGGCGAGGCGGCGGCCACCGGCCATGGTGAGTCGACCGCGGAGGGCACGGCGTCGTTCCGCTGATCCCGGCGGCCGACCGCTTTCGCAAGGGCCGGCGCGCGCCATGGGCCGCGCCGGCCGCCCCCACCCCTGCCGGGCGGGTCCGGGGTGCCCGGGCCTCGATCCCGGCAGGGGAACGCCTTCCACCACCGGGACAAGGATCATGAGCAGAACCAGATCCGTCTTCCTGACATCGGCCGTCGCCCTCTGCCTCGCCGGCGGTCCGGCGATGGCCTTCGATCTCTCGGGCACGATCAGCCGCGGCGCCAGCCTGGGCGCAGCCGGGTCGGTGAGCACCGACGGCGCCTCCGGCACCGCCGCGGGCTTCGGCACCGGCGCCGGCGCCAGC
>NZ_JANX01000777.1 GCF_000767795.1 Inquilinus limosus MP06
CACCATGGTGGTGCGCGACGGGCCGGATGGCGACGTCTATCTGCCGGCGCTGTACCCGCCCGAGCTGCTGCCGGCGGACACGGTGGTGGCCGATCCCCTGCGCCTCGGCCGCGCCACCGAATGGACCGAAGCGTCGCCGGTGCGCGGCATCGGCCAGCGCGTCTACATGGTGGGGGAGGAGGCGGTGCCGGTGCTGCAGCTGGCCACGCTGGACTTCGAATGACCCAGCGGCCCATTGCCTCGCGTCCGCGCACCCCGCTGCCGGCGCGGCTGCCCCTGCTCGACCGCCTGATGGATCCGGAGCCGGACCGCGCCGCCGACGCACCCTTGTCGGCGGCGGAGACGGTCGAGCGGCTGCGCCGGTCGGTGCATCGCGACCTGGAGGCGCTGCTGAACGCCCGCCGGCCCTGGCGGTCGGTGCCGGACACGACCCCGGCGCTGCGCCTGTCGCCGCTTGGCTACGGCATCCCGGACTTCACCGCCGGCGCCTTCAACGACCGCCGCCAGCGCGAGGCGCTGCGGGCAGAGGTGGAGGAGGCGATCCGCCGGTTCGAGCCGCGGCTGACCCAGGTCCAGGTGCAACTGGCGGATGACGGCGACCTGCTGCGGTCGACGCTGCGGCTGCGGATCGACGCGCTGCTGCGGGTCGACCCGGCGCCGGAGCCGATCGTCTTCGACACCGTGGTCGACACCACCACCGCGGACGTCACCCTGCGCCCGCTCTACGAAGCCTGACGCCATGTCGGACGCCTTCCTGCCCTATTACAACCGCGAGCTGGCCGCCCTGCGCGGCCTGGCGGGCGAGTTCGCCGAGGCCAACCCCAAGGTCGCCGGCCGGCTGCGGCTAACCGCCGACGCCGTCGACGACCCGCATGTGGCGCGGCTGCTGGAAGGCGTGTCGTTCCTGGCCGCCCGGGCGCAGCAGCGGCTGGACGACGAGTTCCCCGAGCTGACCGACGCGCTGCTGGGGTCACTGTATCCGCATTACCTGGCGCCGGTGCCGTCCGCGGCGATCGTCCAGTTCGCCTGCCAGCCGGATCTGCGCGTCACGGCGGTGGTGCCGGCCGGCACGGCGCTGAAGACCGATCCGGTTCAGGGCGTGCCCTGCCGCTTCCGCACCGCCTACGACACCACACTGTGGCCGGTGGAGATCGAAAGCGCGCGGCTGGGCGGGATGCCGTTGGCTGCCCCCGTCCATCCCGACGCGCAGGGCGCCCGCAGCGTCCTTCGCATCGTGCTGCGCACCAGCGATCCCGAGGCCAGCTTCGCCGAGCTGGGCGTGGACCGGCTGCGCTGCTTCCTGCGCGGCGCCTTCGACCAGAGCCTGCCGCTCTACGAGCTGCTGTGCGGCCATGTCGTCGGCGTGGCGCTGGCGGACGGGCCGAACGACGTCGCCCCGACGCTGCTGCCGCCCGACACCATCAAGCCGGTCGGCTTCGCGCCGGAGGAGGCGCTGTATCCCTGGCCGGCGCGCTCCTTCTCCGGCTTCCGGCTGCTGACCGAATACTTCTCGCTGCCGGAGAAGTTCCTGTTCGTCGACCTGTGCGGCCTCGATGCAAGGACGCTGATCCATGAGCGCAACCGGCTGGAGATCTTCGTCTATCTCGACCGGGCCGCGCCCGACCTGGAGCGGCGGCTGCAACCCGACTGCCTGGCGCTCGGCTGCACGCCGATGGTCAACCTGTTCGCCCAGCCCTGCGAGCCGGTGCCGCTGACGCATCAGCGCACGGAATACCCGGTCGCCGCCGACAACCGCCGGCCGAAGGCCTTCGAGATCTGGAGCGTCGAGCGCGTGCGCGAGCTGCGCGGCGACGGCTCCTCCCGCCCCTGGCGGCCGTTCTACCGCCATCCGGCGGTGGAGCAGGCGGAGGAGGAGCCGAGCGGCTTCTACGCCGTGATCCGCCGCCAGACGCCGGGGACGGTGACCGGCACCGACGTGTTCTTGGCGCCGTTTGACCCGGCGCTGTCGGTCGACCGGCCGGCGGACACGGTGCTGTCGGTCGACGCGCTATGCACCAACCGCGACCTGCCGGCCGAGCTGCCTTTCGGCGGCGGCCAGCCGCGGCTGCACCTGGCGGAGGGGGTGAGCGCGGTGCGCGGCGTCGCCTGCCTGACCGCGCCGACGCCGTCGCTGCGGGCGCCGCTGCGCGAGCATCACAGCTGGCGGCTGGTGTCGCACCTGTCGCTCGGCCATCTCTCCATCATCGGCGGGCCGGCCGCGGCCGACAGCCTGCGCGAGGTGCTGCGCCTCTACGACCTGCGCGACACGGTCGAGACCCGGGCG
>NZ_JANX01000778.1 GCF_000767795.1 Inquilinus limosus MP06
CGCCCTCGATCGCTCAGCCGCCATGGACGGCCACGTATTTCGCCACGGCCTTCTCGAAGGCCCGGCTGTCGACCGCGAGATAGGCCGAGCGGCTGCCGTCGTCGCCGCCGTAGAAGCGGGTGACCACGGCGACGATGGCGTAGCCGCCGGGCTGCTTGACGAAGATCGGCGAGCCGCTGTCGCCCTTGGTCATGTCGCAGTCGTGCAGCAGCGTGCCGTCGTCGCGCAGCGAGACGATGCGGCAGCCGACATGCTCGGTCATGCGGTCCGGCGCGTCCCAGGAATAGCCGCCCTGCATCACCCGCTCCCACCGTCCGGCGGCGATCTCGGTCCTGTCCTCCGGCTTCAGCCGGTGCACCGCCATGATGCCGGTGGTGTCGCCGATATCGGCGTCCAGCTCGACCAGCGCCCAGTCGAGATTGTACCAGGACTCGCCGCCATGGCTGCGCCCCGCGCGGAAGCCCGGCGGCAGGTAGAAGCCGGCCACGCCCGCCTGCGCCACCTGGGTCGATCCGGCGCGGCCGGCGCGGAAGCGGCGCGGCTTGTCCAGCGAATCGTCGTCGCGCATGAAGCAATGGGCCGCGGTCAGCACCACCCGCCGCCCGACCATGGTGCCGGAGCAGGAGCCGTGCTCGAAGGTCAGCTCCCCGATCGCGCTCCACGGCATGCGGTCGACCTCCGCCAGGCGGCGGTGGTCGTGGCCGAAGAAATGGTCGCGGATCCCGGCCGGGGTGTCGCGGCCCAGGCAGTCGGCGGTGTCGCTGCGCGCGGCGCAGCGGCCGGTGCCGGTCACCGGCTCGTCGCAGATGTCGTCGAAGGCGCTGGCGCAGCTGTTGGTGCGGTTGCGCCGGGCATAGAGCGGCCGGCAGTCGGTGACATCGGTGCCGTCGGCGCAGACGCCGCTGCCGATGTTCGGTTCGTCGCAGCTGTGGTCGTCGGCCCAGCGGCAGCTGTCGTTGCCGCCCGCCCGGATCGGCCGGCAATCCGAGGTGTCGGTGCCGGGGGCGCAGTCGCCGCTGCCGATCACCGGCTCGTCGCAGCGGTCGTCGAAGGACCAGCGGCAACTGTTGGGGCCGGGCTTGGTGCCGGGGCCGGCCAGGGCGGCGGACACGCCGCCGCAGAGGCAGAGGGCCATCCAGGCCGCCAGCAGGCGCGGGATCGGAACAGGCATGCCAGGACCGGGTGGGCATCCGAAGCGAGACGATTCCGCATCCTAGGCGTGATCCCGAGGCGAAACGATGGCGGATCGCGCAATCGTCCTACCTCCCTTAGGATGGAACCCGACGGACCGCCGCGGGTTGTCCCGGGCGCATCAGGGGAGAGAGACGGCGATGCGGTGGCAGGATCTGAGGCGCAGCAGCAATGTCGAGGACCGGCGCGGCATGCGCCCGGCCGCGGTCGGCGGCGTGGGCGGCATCGGCGCGATCGTCATCGTGCTGGTGGCGCTGTTCTTCGGCGTCGACCCTTCGGCCCTGCTGCAGCAGGTCGACCCCGGCCCGTCCCAGACGGAGACCGCCTCCGGCCCCTCCAGCGCCGCGCCGGACGAGATGTCCCAGTTCCTCGCCGCCGTGCTGGGCAGCACCGAGGACACCTGGGGCGCCGTGTTCCAGGAGGCCGGCAGCCGCTACGCGCCGCCGAAGCTGGTGCGGTTCAGCGGCGCCACCCGCTCCGCCTGCGGCTCGGCCAGCGCGGCGATGGGCCCGTTCTACTGCCCGGCCGACCGGATGGTCTATATCGACACCGATTTCTTCGACGAGCTGAGCCGCCGCTTCGGCGCGCCCGGCCAGTTCGCCGAGGCCTATGTGGTGGCGCACGAGGTCGGCCACCATGTGCAGAACCTGCTCGGCATCATGGACAAGGTCAGCCAGTTGCGCGGCCGCGGCGGCGACGGCAACGCCCTGTCGGTGCGGATCGAGCTGCAGGCCGACTGCTTCGCCGGGGTCTGGTCCAAGCGCGGCGACCAGCAGGGCCATTTCCTGGAGCCGGGCGACATCGAGAGCGCGATGAAGGCGGCCGCCGCGGTCGGCGACGACGCGCTGCAGAAGCAGAGCCAGGGCTATGTCGTGCCCGACAGCTTCACCCATGGCAGCTCGGAGCAGCGGGTGCGCTGGTTCCGCCGCGGCTATGACAGCGGTAACCCGACGACCTGCGACACCTTCTCGGCGCAGACGCTGTAGGCTCCAGATAGGCCGGCCCTCTCCCATCCCTTTGCGTCATTGCGAGCGCAGCGAAGCAATCCATGCAGCCGCCCTTGCGGGACGATGGATTGCTTC
>NZ_JANX01000779.1 GCF_000767795.1 Inquilinus limosus MP06
CCAGGCTGCGCTCGATCGTCGACAGGGACGTGCCGTCCAGCCCGCCGAAGGTGCCGAGCGTCGGCGGCGACGGCTCCGGCGGCCGGGAGGGCACCTGCCCGGGCGAGGACGACACCACCACGGTGGTCCCGTCATCGTCGGCAGCCTCGGCCGGATCCGGGGTGCCGGCGCCGATCGGGGCTTCGTCGCCGGACAGCTCCTGCAGCGCCGCCGTCATCTCCGCCGCGCTGGCGAAGCGGTCGTCCGGCTGCTTGGCCAGGGCGCGGTCGACGACCCGCACCAGCGCCGGCGGCAGGTCCGGCCGCTTGTCCTGCAGCGGCGGATGCGGCGCGTTGATCAGCTTGTAGATGACGTCGGTGTAGTTGAGGCTGCTGAAGGCACGCTCGCCGGCCAGCAGCTCGTACAGGACGCAGCCCAGGGAGAACAGGTCGCAGCGCTGGTCGATCGGCCCGCCACGGCACTGTTCGGGCGACATGTAGCTGGGCGTGCCGACCATCATCGCGCCCAGGGTGGAGTCGGTGGAGGTCAGCCGCGAGATGCCGAAATCCGTGACCTTCAGCCGGGCATCGGCGGTCAGCAGGATGTTTCCGGGCTTGATGTCGCGGTGGATGATGCCAAAGCCATGGGCGTAGCCGAGCGCGTCGAGCACCTGCAGCGCGATGCGCACGACGTCCGGCAGGCCGGCCTGGGAGCCGCGCCGGAAGGCGTGGTTCAGGCTGACGCCCTCGACATACTCCATCACCAGGAACGGGTTGCCCTCGTGCACGGCGTAGTCGTAGATGCCGACGATGTTCGGGTGGACGCAGCGGCCGGCGATTTTGGCCTCGTTGCCGAAGCGGCGCAGATACTCGTCCCGGTCCTCCCCCTCCAGCAGGTCGGCCCGCACCAGCTTGATCGCCACCGGCCGCTCGATATGCGGGTCATAGGCCTTGTAGACGACGCCCATGGCGCCGCGGCCGAGCATCGCCTCGATCCGGAACCGACCGATCGCGTCGGGCAGCGGCAGGGCGGCGGTGTCAGTCACCCAGCATTCCCATCGCCGTCACCAGGCTGCGGCGCATCCGGTTGAAGGACACGGCCAGCGACCCGATCTCGTCTCGCGACGCGGTCGCGAATTCCGGCACATCCATGTTGCCCAGGCTGATCTCGTCGGCCAGCCGCGAGATCCGCCGCACCGGCACGATGATGAAGAAGTGCAGCAGCAGGTTCAGCAGCACCATCATCACCGCGAAGATGATGGTCAGCCCGCCCATGACGATCGTGAGGTTGGACCGGGCCTGGGCCAGCGGCACCCGCTCCGGCACCGACACGACCTGCGCCCCGATGATGTCGCCGAGCTTCCAGCCGAAGCCGTTGTCGCGGCCGTAGATGTCGATCATCGAGGATGGAGCGGCCTCGGGGGTCGAGTGGCAGGCGAGGCAGCTTTCGTTCGAGACCCGGATCGGCTGCGAATAGGACAGGATCGACCCGCCATTCTCCCCCACCCGCTCGGTCACCAGATGGTCCAGCTCCGGCTGCGCCCGCAGCGCCTTGATGATGTCGGCCTCCCACGGCACCGGCTTGTCGGCCGGGTTGGTGGGGTTGGTCGTGGGCTGCCGGAAGGCATAGTCCGGGAACTCCTTCGACATCTGGTCGAAGGTCTGCTGGGCGGCGAAGAACGGGATGCTCTGCGGCAGGAACTGGGCCTTCATCTGCGGCGTCAGCAGCGGCGCCACCTGGGTGTCGGTGTAGTGCACCGTGGCCTTGGCCGCCCCCATGATGGCGGCGGCCTCCGCCAGCACCGCGCGCCGCGCCTCGCGCTCGCTGGCGGCGTTGACGAACAGCGCGGCCAGGCCCAGCCCGGCCAGGAAGGCCGCCAGCATCACCAGGTTGAACTTGACCCGAAGCGTCATGGCGTCACGGCCCGAGATTCAGCAGCTTGGCGATCTGGATCTGCGTCAGCACGCCGCTCGACGGGTCGCCGATGCTGGCCTGGAAGGCCCGGATCGCCTCCCGGGTCCGGCCGTCCATGCGGCCCGAGGGCGATCCCGCGTAGAAACCGCGCCGGGCCAGGGCAGCCTGGATCCGGCCGGTGCGGGAATCCGTCGGCCGGGCCGGGGGTTGGGTGGCCTGCACCGGCGCGGCCGCTGCAGGGGCGGCCGGCGGGGTCTGGGCCGCCTCGCCGTGCGGGGCCGAAGTCTCCGGGACGATCGGCTGCTGCTGATCCGCGGGACCGATATCGGCGACCTGCGGTGCGGCCTCGGCCGGGCGCGGCGGCGGCACCAGCT
>NZ_JANX01000780.1 GCF_000767795.1 Inquilinus limosus MP06
TGACCGTGGTGATCGTGCTGAAGCCGGATTTCGGCGGCACCGTCAGCTTCGGCCTGCTGCGCATGTTCGGCACGCTGGCCGGGCTGCTGGTGGCCACCGCCGTGATCTACCTGGTGGCCGACCATCCGTTGGCCCAGGCGCTGCTGCTCGCACCGCTCTATTTCGGCTTCCGCTACCTGGCGCCGGTGCATTACGGCCTGGCGGTGTCGCTGCTGACCGCCGTGGTGGTGCTGCTGCTGGGGCTGGCGGGGCAGCCGGCCGGCCACACGCTGCTGGACCGCGGCGTGGCCACCGTGCTGGGCAGCCTGCTGGCGCTGGCGGCCTACCTGCTGTGGCCGACCTGGGAGCGGGGGCGGGAGCGGCCGGTCATCGCCGCCATGCTCGACGCCTATGCCGCCTATCTGGCAGCGCTGCTGGGCATGGACACGAAAGCGCAGGCCGAGGCGCGCACGGCCGCCCGCGCCGCCCGGGTCAACGCCCAAGCCTCGGTCGAGCGGCTGCGGGTCGAGCCGGCCGATCCCGGCCAGCCGGCGCGGGCCGAGGCGATCTTCGCCAACGCCAACCGCATCCTGCGCGCCGGCATGGCGCTGGAAAGCGCGCTGCACGACCACGGCGGGACCGCCCTGGCGAAGCACGCCGCGATCGGCGCCTTCGTCCACACCCTCACCGCGGCGCTGGGTAAGCTGGCCGCCGCCCTGCGCGAGCACCGGGTCTCCGCCATCCCGTCCGACCTGCCGGCGCGGCATCGGGCGCTGGCCGAACTGCTCGACCCGGCGGCCCAGCCGGACGCGGATCAGCCCGTGATCCTGGCACTGCTGGAGGCCACCGACCGGATGGTCGACGCCATCGAGGCGCTGGCCCGGGTGATCGATGCCAGTGCGGCCGCTCCATCGCCGCAGGTGCGGCCGGCAGTGGCGTAGTCCGGCCGGACTACGCCACACTGGCGGGCCGGGACTCACCGCTCACCAGGGGAGCACCATGACGGTCAAGGGAAGCTGCCATTGCGGCGCAACGCGGTTCGAGGTGCCGGCAGCGCCGGAAACCGTGACGCGCTGCACCTGCTCCTTCTGTTCCAAGCGCGGCGCGCTGTGGGGCTATTACCCTGCCGCCGACTTCAAGCTGCTGACCGCGCGGGACCGGGTGTCGACCTATCAATTGGGCAGCTACACCATCCATCATCACCACTGCGCCATCTGCGGCTGCGGCACCTACACCGAGACGCCGGACTTCAGCACCGGCCGGCCGGATTTCAGCAACCCCAAGGTCAGCATCAACGCCCGGCTGCTCGACGATTTCGACCTCGACGCGGTGCCGGTCCAGATGATCGACGGCAAGAATCTCTGGTAGCGGCGGCGGCACGGGGCAGACGCACCATGACGGGTCGGTCCACCATCTGGATCCTGGCGGTCGCCTGCGGCGTCGTGGTGGCCAACAACTACTACAACCAGCCGCTGCTGGTGGATTTCGCCGAGACCTTCCAGGCGACCCAGCGCGAGGCCGGCAGCGCCGCGATCGTGACCCAGGCCGGCTATGCCCTCGGCATGCTGCTGTTCGTGCCGCTCGGCGACATGATCGACCGGCGCCTGTTGATCGGGGCGCTGCTGCTGGCCTCGGCCGGCGCGCTGACCGCCACCGCGCTGGCGCCGAGCCTGCCCTGGCTGATCATCGCCTGCTTCGCCGTCGGCTTCACCAGCGTGGTGCCGCAGGTGACCGTGCCCTTCGCCGCGCATCTGGCGCCGCCGCAGGAGCGCGGCCGGGCCGTCGGCACCGTGCTGGGGGCACTGCTGTGCGGCATCCTGCTGTCGCGCACCGTCGCCGGCTTCGTCGGTGCCCATTGGGGCTGGCGCGCGATGTTCTGGATCGCCGCCGGCGTGATGATCGTGCTGCTGGTGGTGCTGTCGCTGCTGCTGCCGAAGGACCCTCCGGCCTTCGAGGGTCGCTACGGCACGCTGATGGCGTCGCTCGGCCGGCTGGTCCGTGAGCAGCCGGTGCTGCGCGAGACATCGATGATCGGCGCGCTGCAGTTCGGCGCGTTCACCGCCTGCTGGACCACGCTGGCCTTTCACCTCGATGCCATGCCGGCGCATTACGGCAGCGATGTTGCCGGCCTGTTCGGCGTCATCGGCCTGGTGGCGATGGTGGTGGTGCCCGCGGTCGGCCGGCTGGCGGACAAGGGCAGCCCGCAGCGGACCGTGCTGCTCAGCAGCATCGCGGTGCTGGTCACTTATGGTCTGCTGGCGGTCATCGGCGGATCGATCT
>NZ_JANX01000781.1 GCF_000767795.1 Inquilinus limosus MP06
GCCGACAGCGTCCGGCGCGGCGCAGGCGTCCTGGCGCAGGCGGGCGCCCCGGACCGAGCCGGACCGGGTGGTGAACGACCCCACCATCTACAACACCGGGCCGGACGGGCAGGTCAACCTGGCCCAGGTGAACGAGACCACCTCGCTCAAGCACCACAGCATGGCGATCGACGGCAAGCTGGTGCGGTTCACCGCCGGTGCCGGCCACCTGGTGGTCAACGGCGCCGACGGCAAGCCCGAGGCCGCGTTCTTCTACACCGCCTACACCATGGACGGGGCCCCGAAGAACACCCGGCCGGTCACCTTCCTGTGGAACGGCGGCCCGGGATCGGCCTCGATCTGGCTGCATATGGGCTCCTGGGCGCCGAAGCGGCTGAAATCGGACGCGCCGACCATCATCAACCCGGCGCAGCAGCCGGACAGCTTCCCGCTGGTCGACAACGAGATCACGCTGCTGAAGCAGTCGGACCTGGTGTTCGTCGACCCGCCGGGCACCGGCTACTCCGCCGCCATCGCCCCGCACACCAACCGCGACTGGTGGGGCGTGGACGCCGACGGCGTGGTGGTGGCCGACTTCATCACCCGCTACATCAACCAGTACAACCGCCAGAGCTCGCCGAAATACCTGTACGGCGAATCCTATGGCGGCATCCGCACGCCGATCGTGGCCAAGCTGCTGGAGCGGCAGGGCACCAGCCGCTACGCACCGGACCCGACGGGCAAGCCGCCGATCGTCCTGACCGGCGTGATCCTGAACTCGCCGATCCTCGACTACGCCTCGAACTGCGAGATGGTGGAGGCGGCCTCCTGCGGCGGCTACCTGCCGAGCTACGCGATGATGGCGAACTTCTTCCACAAGTCGCCGGCCCGCGGATTGCAGACGATCGAGCAGTATCTCGCCGGGCTGCGCCAGTTCACCTCGGTGCGCTACGCGCCGGTGGAGGCGATGACCCCGGGGGCGCGCAAGAAGTTCCTCGACACGCAGAAGGGCTGGGCGCTGCTGAACGACCTTGTGGCCCGCGCGGCGCTGGACACGCTGACCTGGTACAAGTCGTTCAAGCAGCTGCCGGGCGACTACCGGAACGAGCTGATGCCGGGCTACGAGCTGGGCCGCTATGACGGCCGGATGAAAGTGCCGGCCGGCAATTCCTACGCGCCCGACGACTACATCAACCTGGCGTTCCTGAACCAGTTCAAGCAGCTGATGCCGTATTACGTGAACTACCGCAGCGCCTCGACCTACGAGCCGCTGGGCAACGCGATCTTCTACTGGAACTGGAACCACAACGGCACCGACGACCCGAACAGCCTGGGCGACATCCAGATCGCCCTGACCTACGACCCGGGGCTGAAATGGCTGGTCATGCACGGCTATGAGGACAACGCCACGCCGGGCTACCAGACCGAGCTCGACCTGATCGGCGTCGACCTCTACGACCGCGTCCCGGTCAAGTGGTTCGAGGGCGGCCACATGACCTACAACACCGAGGCGTCGCGCCCGGCGCTGGAGGCCGTGATCAGCGATTTCTACGCCGCGCCGCCCTTCGGCTCCGACGCCGCCGAGATCGCGCAGCAGGCCGCCAACTAGCCAAGGAGGGGAACAATGAGGATCAAGCATTCATGGGTGGCCCCGCTGGCCCTGGCGGTGGCGGGGATGGTGCTGGCCCAGCCGGCCTGGGGCTATGACGACGTGCGCAAGCCGGTGAAGCCGGCCGGGACGCTGGCGCTGCGGACGGCGCCGGCGCCGAAGCCGAGCCCGGCGACGATGGCGCAGGGCGTGCAGGACGAGCTGGCGGCGCAGTTCCAGCGCGCCTCCGGCTCGCGCGCGTCGCTGACGGCGCAGCAGGCGAAGAAGGCCGGCTGGGGCTTCGTGGCCGACCATTTCGGCCAGATCGACACCTCCGGCAAGGGCTATGTCACCCTGGCCGAGATCACCAGCTTCATGGCGGCCCGCTCGCCGCAGAAGCTGATGCAGGGGGCGCCGCAGTAGGGGCAATGCTCGGGCGGCCCGGCTCAGCCGGGCCGTTCTTCTCGGGACCAACCGCTCCGCCGCGGAGGCCGGCGGAGCGCTTCCCGACGATGGCGCCCCTACTCCCCGACGGGCGGCACCCGCGGGCGGAAGGGGCCGACGGTCCAGGGCAGCGTCGCCGGCTCTCCACGCCGGCGGTCGACCGGCTCCTCGCGCCGCACCTCGCGCGGCGCCGCGCCGCACTGCGCCCGGAAGCGGCGGTTGAAGGTGGACAGGTCG
>NZ_JANX01000782.1 GCF_000767795.1 Inquilinus limosus MP06
GTCGTCAGCTCTTCCATCTGCAGCCACGGCCGCAGCCAGGCCACGGCGTTGTAGGCGCCCGGTGAGCCCGGGATCTCCTTGACCGAGATCTTGGCCTCCGCCAGCGGATACTGGGCCTTCATCTCCTGCCCGGCATCCTTGTTGCTGTTCACGTAGTTCATGATCCAGCGGTTCAGCCAGGCCTCGCAATCCGACGCCTCGAGGAAGGAGCCGACCTTGTCCCGCGCCATCACCTTCAGGTAATGGGCGAAGCGCGACGTCGCCATCATGTAGGGCAGGCGGGCCGAGATGGCGGCGTTGGCCGTCGCCTCAGGCCGGTCGTACTTCTTCGGCTTCTGCGTGGTCTGCGCCCCGAAGAACACGGCATAGTCGGTGTTCTTGTAGTGGCACAGCGGCAGGAAGCCCAGGCGCGACAGCTCGGCCTCGCGGCGGTCGGTGATGCCGATCTCGGTCGGGCATTTATGGTCCGGGTCGCCGTCGTCGCTGACGAAGGTGTGGAACGGCAGGTTCTCGACCTTGCCGCCGCCCTCGGCGCCGCGGATGGCGGTGCACCAGCCATATTGGGCGAAGGCGTCGGTCAGCCGCGCGCCCATCACATAGGCGGCGTTCATCCAGCAATAATGGTCATGAGCCATGGCCCGTGCCGAGCCGCTGGCGTCGGCCGGCGCCTCCTCGTAGCCGAACTCCTCGATCCGGCGGGTGCTGGCGCCATAAGGCAGGCGGGCCAGGGCGCGCGGCATCGTCAGGGTGACGAAGCGGCTGTCCTCGCTGTCCCGGAAGCTGCGCCACTTGGCGTATTCCTGGGACTCGAAGATCTTCTCCAGGTCGCGCGGGCGCGACAGCTCGGTGTAGTCGTTGAAGCCGAACAGCTGCGGCCCCGCGGCCGAGATGAAGGGGGCGAAGGCCGCCGCCGAAACCTGGCTCATATGCTGCAGCAGCTCGACATCCTCGGGGTGGTTCGTGAACTCGTAATCCCCGATCAGCGCACCGTAGGGCTCGCCGCCCGGCGTGCCGAACTCGCTCTCGTAGATCTTCTTGAAGATCTGGCTCTGGTCGAACTCGACCGCCTTGCTGACGTCCCGGTACAGGTCGCGCTTGGAGACGTTGATGACGCGGATCTTGAGTTGCGCGCTGGTCTCGCTGCTCTGCACCAGGTGATGCAGGCCGCGCCAGGATCCCTCCAGCTTGCGGAACTTGTCGGTGTGCATGATCGCGGCCAGCTGGCGCGACATCTGCTCGTCGATTGCGGCGATCGCCCGGTTCAGCGTGACCGTCAGGTTCCGGTCATAGGTGACCGTGCCTTTCAGCGCCTCTTCCGTCAGCGTGCGAAGCAGCTCCTGCGCCCGCTCGGGCTCGGTCTGCTTGGTGGCGCCGATCGCCTGGTCCAGCACGCTGAACTCGGCCGTCTCGGTGGCCTGGGCGGCGCCCTGGGCCTGCGGGGTGGGTTCCACGGCCATCGCCTTACTCCTTCGTCTCGTCGCCGCCCGCGGCCGGCTTGTCGGCCTTGTCCAGCGCATTGGACAGCTGCGACAGCTGCTCCTTGTTCTGCAGCACCTTCTCCAGCAGGGCCTCCAGGTCCTCGGACCGGTCGACCTTTGACATCAGGTCGCGCAGCCGGTTGCGCGTCTCCATCAGCTTGCGCAGCGGCTCGACCTGGGCGACCACGGCCGCCGGCTCGAAATCGTCCAGCGATTTGAACGCCAGGTTCACCGCGAACTCGCTGCCGTCGCCCTTCAGCGTGTTCTCCACCCGCATGTTCAGGCCCGGGGCGATGCGCGCCATGACGTCGTCGAAATTGTCCCGGTCGATCTGCACGAACTTCCGGTCGCGCAGCGGCGCCAGGGGCTGGGTCGGGTCCCCCGAGAAATCCCCCATCACGCCGACGACGAAGGGCAGTTCCTTCTCGACGACCGCGCCCTCGGTCTCCACCTGGTAGGTGATGTGGACGCGAGGCTTGCGGACGCGCTGAAGCTTGTCATGAATGCTGGACATCATCGTCTCGCCTGGCTCAGGGGGTTGGGGGAAAGGCGCTGATCCACGGTCACTCTCCGCTGCGCGGCTTGACGCCGGCGGTGATCAGGAAGTCGCCGCGCGCGGTCTCGTCGCGCAGCAGCTCCTCCAGAAGCTCCGGCAGCGACAGCCGCGCGCGCCGCACGGCCTCCGTCAGGGTATAGGAGATCACGGCCTGCGGCTCGGCCTGACGGAACCAGGCCGCGGCCAGTTCAATGAGACGGAACGCATCCTCGCGGG
>NZ_JANX01000783.1 GCF_000767795.1 Inquilinus limosus MP06
GACGCGCTGCTGCGGGCGACGGCGGGGCCGCGGACGACCCGGCCGACGACGACCCGCGCTACAGCTACGACGCCGGCTATGCGATCACCTACAACAGCGGCGAGCTGGTGTCGGTGGTGTTCGACATCACTGTCGACCACGGCGGCGCGCATGGCCAGGGCGTGCAGGCGGCCGCCAATTACAGCCCGGCGCTGGGGCGGGCGCTCAAGGTCGACGACCTGGTCGACGGCAAGGGCATCGCCGCCCTGACCGATCGGTGCCGCACCCTGCTACGGCAGGAGAAGCTGAAGCGCGGCGCCCCGCCCGACGCGGTCGACGGCGACCTGACCGAGCAGGCGGTGGCCGACGGCATCCGGTCGATCGAGGCCTGGCAGTTCCGCGGCGACGCCGTCGCCATCCACTACGACGCCTATGCCATCGGCGCCTATGCCGAGGGGCCGTATGACTGCGTCTTGCCCTGGGCGGAGATCCGCCGGGCGGCGAAGCCGGGGGCGCCGCTGCCGAAGGGCTAGCGTCGGCCCCGCTCGCGGATGCCAGGAAGCCGGTCCTTTGGCATAGTGGGCGGCGGAAGCGGACCCGCGCATGAGGTCCGCCCGCACCGAAGGGGGACCCCATGCCCAAGACAGCGCCGCGCGCCTGCCTGGCCGCGCTCCTGCCCGCCCTGCTGCTTCCCGTTGGCCCTGCCCTGGCCGAGGACCCGGCGGCCTGGCCGACCCGGCCGGTCACCGTCATCGTGCCCTTCGCCCCCGGCGGCAACACCGACCTGTTCGGCCGCCTGCTGGCCGAGGAGATGAGCAAGACCTTCGGCCAGCCCTTCGTGGTCGAGAACAAGCCCGGCGCCGGCGGCGGCATCGGCACCGAGGCGCTGGCCCGGGCCGAGCCGGACGGCTACACGCTGGGCATGGGCACGGTCGGCACCCATGCGATCAACCCCTGGGTGTTCAAGGACGACCTGGACTATGACGCCGAGGCCGATTTCGCGCCGATCTCCCTGGCCGCGACGCTGCCGAACCTGCTGGTGGTCAACCCGTCCTTCCCGGCGAAATCGGTGCCGGAGCTGATCGCGCTGCTGAAGGCCGAGCCCGACGGCCACAGCTATGCCTCCTCCGGCTTCGGCACCTCGATCCACCTCGCCGCGGCGGCCTTCGAGATCCATGTCGGGTCACACATGACGCATGTGCCGTACAAGGGCAGCGCCCAGGCGCTGGGCGACGTCGTCGCCGGCCATGTCGACATGATCTTCGACAACATCCCGACGGCGATGGAGCAGGCGCGCGCCGGCGCCGTGCGGCCGTTGGCGGTGACCGGGCTGGAACGAACGCCGACCCTGCCGGACGTACCGGCGATGGCGGAGTTCATTCCCGGCTTCGACATCACCTCCTGGCAGGGGCTGCTGGCGCCGACCGGGACGCCGCCGGCGATCGTCGAGAAGCTGAGCGCCGAGGCCCAGCGGATCATGCGCCTGCCCGAGGTGCGGGCCCGGATCGAGCCGCTGGGCGCCAAGCCGATCGGCAGCACCGCCGCGGAATTCGCGGCCTATATCAAGAGCGAGAAGGCCCGGTACAAGCCGATCGTCGAGGCCTCCGGCGCCACGGCGCAGTAGCCTTCAGCGCAGCTCCGTCGCGATACGCAGGCCCAGCGCGATCAGCAGGCCCCCGGTGACGCCCTCGATGGCGCGGCGGATGCGCGGCCGGCGCAGCATGTCGCCGGCCTTGGCCACCGCCACGGCATAGGCGGCGAGCCAGAGGAAGGTCATCAGGCTGAACACCAGCCCGAGGGCCACGAAGGCGGTGAAGGCCGGCTGGCCCGCCGGCACGAATTGCGGCAGCAGGCTGGCGAAGAACACCGCCATCTTCGGGTTGCCGAGATCGCTGACCAGCCCCTGGCGGAAGGCGGCGCCACGGCCCAGGCGCCGGGCCGGCAGGGCGGCGATGGCGGCGCTTTCCCCTTCGCCCGGCCGCCAGGCGGCGCGCAGCGCGTGCAGGCCGAGCCAGACGAGATAGGCGGCGCCGGCATATTTCGCCGCCAGGAACAGCGGCTCGGACGCCACCAGCAGCGCGACGATGCCGAGGCTGGTGGCGAAGGCCCAGACCGCCTGCCCGACCGAGACGCCGAGGGCGGTGCAGATGCCCCCGGCGCGGCCGCCGAGCAGGGTGTTGCGCACGGTTACCGCGGTGTCGGGCCGGGCGTGACGATGACCAGCGCCGACACGCCGAGAAACGCCAGGATCGAACTCGCCAGC
>NZ_JANX01000784.1 GCF_000767795.1 Inquilinus limosus MP06
AACTGGGCGGGGAATCGGGGCCGCAGCGCTCGTCGAGTATCCGGCACAGCGCCTGGAAGGCCTCCTGCGCCGCGGCGATATCGGCCAGCAGGGTGTCGACCGCCGCCGCCGGCATGTCCTGTGCCGAGGCCCGCACCGCCTCGAGATCCGCGGCGCCGCCGTTCAGGCGCTGCTGCCGCTGGTCGGGGTCGAGGCCGGCGACCTCGCCCGCCTGCAGGATCTGCCACAGCGCATAGTGCCGCTGCTGGCCATGGATCAGGGGAATCCGCCGCAGCGGCTGGATCAGCGTGCCCTCGCCGCCCTCGCCGTTCAGCCCGGTGACGGGGCGGACCCGGGTGGCCACCCCGTCCTCGTCCGGCTCGGGGAACAACCCGTCCCAGTACCGCTCCACCAGCGCGTGGATCAGCCCGAACCCGTCGCGCAGGCCGGCATAGCCGTGCAGCCGGGCCAGGCCCTCGACCATCATCGCGGCGATCTCGAGGTCCTTGCTGCGGCCAGTCAGCAGCTCGGTCCCGAGGGCGAGGATCTCGCGCCACTCGGCGACCGGCCGGGTCTCGTCGTCGGCGGCATCGGCCGCCCGCTCCTGGGCCCGCACCCGGGTTCGCAGGTCGCGCAGGCGCTGGAAATCGGCCCCCGACGTGAAATCGGACCGCAGATCCTCGCCATAGGGGGCGGGGCCGGGCACGGGGGCGGCGAGCGCCTCGATATCCAAGATCGCCGGTGTCTGCACCGAACTGCTCACCTGTCGCCGTTCATGTCGTGGTCAATCCATCCCATCGCGCCGCTCCATCGGGCCGGTTCCCATACCATAGCGGCGTCCAGCCGCGGGCGGAATGCTCCGCCGGGCAGCCGAAATCGGCAGGACTGCCGTCCTGCCTTGCCGCGCCGAGCCAGACCGAATCATTCGTCTCCCCAGAAGAACAATTATGCGCTAATTGCGTTTCAGCTTCCAGAATCGCGCGAGCGGTGTATGGATGGGTCAGTGATGAACCATGAATGTGACTTTTCGGCGGCTCCGTGGGCATGGCAACGCGATGCCCGTTGTCTCTCGAGTATGAAAGTGAACCGGACTCAACTTCTTGGTTGATGGTTGAAACGTTGAGAAGCCGGGAGTCCGTGTCTCCGGAAATTTTGGCTCAAGACGGTCCACAGATTGTCACAATCCTAAGCAATGGTCGACATCGTCGGCACGGACTTCTATTGGCCGCACAGGCATTCCTAAGAACGGAGGGCGAGAACCATGGCGATCTATGTGCAGATCGACGGCATCCAGGGCGATGCCACGCATGAAACCCACAAGAAGTGGGTCGATGTTGCCGCGATGAACTGGGGCGTGCACCGCGCCGTCACGACGCCGTCGGGCTCCGCTCAGAATCGCGAGGCGTCCGAGCCCGTGGTGGGCGAGGTGCACCTGACCAAATCGATGGACGGCTCGTCCCTGAAGTTTTTCGAGGCCGCCGCGACGGGCAATCAGGGCAAGACCGTGACCATCCATCTGGTGACCACGGGCAGCCCCGGCAGCACCTATATGGAGTACAAGCTGACCAACGCGCTGGTCAGCGGCTATCAGGTCAATACGACGGGCGACCGCCCGGTCGAGGAGATCACCCTGAACTTCACCAAGGTCGACCTGAAGTACACGACCTATGACGAGAACCATAAGCCGGTGAACAATCAGGTCGCCAGCTACGACGTCGCGACCACCAAGAAGGGCTGACGGCCAGGATGCCCGGGCGTTGCGGCGGGCCGCATGCCCGGGCCCGTCCTGCGGCGGCGGGGGCTCCGGCCGCCGTGTCGCGCCGGGAATGACCGAGGGAGAGCGGAGCCATGCGCTCGGATCAGGTTCTGAACCTTGTCGGGACGGTGCTGTGGGAGCTCGAGGGCGAATCGTCCTCCGCTGTCGCGGGCCCGCAGGGGCTGCTGCGCCGCCAGCGCCAGGTGATGGTGCTTGAGTCCTGCATCGCCGAGTTGGCGCCGACGATGCCGCCGCCGAGCTTCCGCGGGCGGCTCGCCTGGCAGTTGCCGGCGAAGGCGGCATCGGCCCCGAATTCCGCTTCGGAGGAGGATCTCGCCCGCCGCTCCTGCCGGATCGCGCGGCAGATGCCGGTGCCGGCGACGGTCTTCTCCGCCGGGGCAAGCCGCTTCGATGCCGAGCTCGCCCGCCTGGTGCCGGGCGCGGACGCGCAGGAGATCCGGCTGGCGGCGTTCGGCGACCAGCCGGCCGGGCGCCGTCCGT
>NZ_JANX01000785.1 GCF_000767795.1 Inquilinus limosus MP06
GCGCCTGATCGCGGCCGAGGAGCTGGCGAAGCTGCGCGACGCCACCGGCGAGACCGTGCATCTCGCCGTGCGCAGCGGGCCCGAGATGATCTATGTCGACAAGCTGGAGAGCCCGCGGGCGGTGCGCATGGCCTCGCGCATCGGCACCCGCGTGCCGCTGCATTCCAGCTCGGTCGGCAAGGCCTGGCTGGCGGCGCTGCCGCCGGCGGAGGCCGCGGCGTTGCTGCCGAAGCTCGATCTCGCGGCGATGACGCCGCAGACATTGACCACGGTGGAGGCCCTGGCGGCGGAGATCGAGCGCATCCGTGCCCGCGGCTATTCGATCGACGCCGAGGAGAACGAGGCCGACATCTGGTGCTATGGCGGCGCGATCGCGGGGGCAGGCGGGGCGATCGGCTGCATCAGCGTCAGCATCCCGAAATACCGGGCCGCGATCGACGATCCGGAGCGCTATGCCGGGCCGCTCCTGGCCTGCTGCCGCCGCATCGCCGCGCTGGCGGCGGACGGGGTGCGCTGAGCCGGCGACATGCAACTGTCATTCCGCACTTGCCACCGGCGGCCGGAACCCCGATATAGGGCGCGGGAGATCGGCGCGGGCGTGTCCCTCGCCAACCCGGTCAGGTCCGGAAGGAAGCAGCCGTAACGAGTTTCGATACGGGTCGCCGCCGGTCTCCCACCTTCCCGATGCCGGATGTTTCATGCTAGGTGCCGCTCCGTTCGAACCGGAGGGGGATCCATGAAGTTCGTCGCGCTCGTCCTGGCCCTGGCGGCCACCGCCGGGATCTCCGGCGCCGCCGTGGCGGCCGAGGGGCCGAAAGACTACGACAAGATCTACAGCGACTGCCTGGCCGAGGCCGGCGGCGCCAACAACGGCACGGTCGGCGCCTGCGCCGAGGGCGTGGCCGATCAGACGAAGCCGGAGATGAACCGGCTGTACCAGGCGATTCTCGGCAAAATGAACAGCCCGGCGGACGCCGCGAAGCTGGAGAAGGCGCAGAAGGCCTGGATCGTCTATCGCGACAACCACTGCGAACTGGCGGGATCCTATGTCGGGTCGCCGATGTACGCCTTCTGCCCGATGACCCTGAACATCCAGCGGGTGAAGCAGCTGCGGGAGATGGCGGGGGAGTAGCGGGGCGGGGGGCGGGCGCCTTCGCCCTTTCGACCGCCGGTCCCATTCCCTATGATCGCGCGCCATGAGCGATGACGCAGCCCTGCCCCTGATCGGCCTCGACGAGACACCGCAGCCGGAGAAGGCCGCGGCCTATCGCGTCCTGGCCCGGAAATACCGGCCGACGACCTTCGCCGAGATGATCGGCCAGGACGCGCTGGTGCGAACCCTGACCAACGCCATCGCCTCCGGCCGCCTCGCCCATGCCTTCGTACTGACCGGGGTGCGCGGCGTCGGCAAGACCACCACGGCGCGCATCCTGGCCCGGGCGCTGAACTGCGTCGGCCCGGACGGCAAGGGCGGCCCGACCGCCGATCCTTGCGGCGTGTGCGAGCCCTGCCGCACCATCCTGCAGGACCGCAATGTCGACGTGATGGAGATGGACGCCGCCAGCCGCACCGGCGTCGACGACATCCGCGAGATCATCGACGGCGTGCGATACGGCCCGGTGGCGTCGCGCTACAAGGTCTACATCATCGACGAAGTGCACATGCTCTCCAAGAACGCCTTCAACGCGTTGTTGAAGACGCTCGAAGAGCCGCCGCCGCATGTGAAATTCGTCTTCGCCACCACCGAGATCCGCAAGGTGCCGGTGACGGTGCTGTCGCGCTGCCAGCGCTTCGACCTGCGCCGCATCGGCGCCGACCAGCTGCAGGCGTACTTCACCGGGATCCTGGACAAGGAAGGCGTGGCGGCGGAGCCGGAGGCGGTCGGTATGATCGCCCGCGCCGCCGACGGCTCGGCGCGCGACGGCCTGTCGTTGCTGGATCAGGCCATCGCCCAGGGCACGCCGGTGGGCGACAAGCCCTTCATCGCCGCCGTCCAGGTGCGCGAGATGCTGGGCCTGGCCGACCGCTCCAGCGTCATCGACATCCTGGAGGCCGCCTTCGCCGGCGAGGGGCCGCGGATGCTGGAAGGGCTGGAGGCGGCGCGCCGGGCCGGGGCCGACCCGCAATCCGTCCTCGGCGACCTGCTCGACTTCATCCATTTCGTCACCCGCGCCCGCATGGTGCCGGCCGTCCTCGACGATCCGGCGGTGCCGGG
>NZ_JANX01000786.1 GCF_000767795.1 Inquilinus limosus MP06
CCGGCTGCGCAGGGCGCGGACAGCTGTCCCTTCGCCCGCGACGGCGAATGCGACGAGCCGGGCAGTCGGCTCCGGCGCCTGCCGCGGCGGGGACCGACACCACCGACTGCCAGGCAAAGCAGGGCGCCGGCCAGACTCCGGCGGCGCCCGCCGCGCCGGCCAAGCCGGGCTGGGGCGACGATAGCTGCCAGTTCGCCCATGACGGCGAATGCGACGAGCCGGGCCGCGGCACGGGCCTGTGCTCCGCCGGCACCGATGCCAGCGACTGCTCGGCCGCGGATGGCGGCTCCGGCCACCCCCGGCCCGGCGGCCTGTCCCTTCACCGGGGACGGCGAATGCGACGAGCCCGGCAAGGGCTCCGGCCTGTGCTCCCCCGGCACCGATGCGGAGGATTGCCGGGCGAAGTGACGGTCAGGCCGGCCGCCAGTCGATCGTCAGCTCCTCGCGGAAGGCGAAGCGGACGAGGTGGGAGGCGACGACCTCCTCCAGCCTCGCCAGGCCGGCGGCCTCCGGCGCCTCGTTGCGCAGCACCAGCAGGGCCGGCTCGGCGGCGAGGGTGGTGGTGCCCATCTCGAAGGTCAGGTGGCCCTTCTCGGCGTCGAAGGTCGCCGGGATGCGGTGGCCGAAATGCTTGCACAGCTGTTGCAGGTACTTGCTGGCGTGCTCGGTGGGAATGCGGGCTTCGGAGCTCGGCATGATGTCCTCTTCGATCGGAAGATCCTGAGATGGGAAGGTTGCGAGTGGTTCGCAACTGGTCTCAGGGCGTCGCCGCCGCCAGCGCCCGGAAGCCGGCGGTCAGGAAGCGGACCAGATCGGCCATCCGGCCCGGGTCGGCGGAGGTCTCCCGGCCGTCGGACAGCCGCTCCACCCGCCGGTCGGCGATGTGCTTGAGCAGGGCACCGAGCGCGTATTCATAGCCCCAGACGATGGTGGCGCGGTCGCAGCGCGGCAGGGCGCGCTCCATCGCCGCGATGAAGGCGCGGGCCAGCGGATCATAATAGGGCTCGATCACGCCCTGCGCCTCCGGCCCCTGGTCCCAGGTGGTACGGGCGACCAGCAGCGAGAAGGCGGCCCCGCCCTCGGTGGCGCGCAGCAGCACCGCCGGTTCGACCCAGGCGCGGACCAGCTCCTCGACTGCGTCGGGGTTGGCCGGCGAGCAGTCGACCGCGGCGATGCGCTGCAGCCGCTCGTCGATATAGGCGCGGCGATGCTCGAAGATGGTGCCGAGCAGCTCCTCCTTGTGGCCGAAATAATAGCCGACCAGGGCCAGCGGCACGCCGGCCCGGGCGGCGATGTCGCGCACCGAGACGGCGTGGTAGCCGCGCTCCGCGAACAGCTCCTCGGCGCTCTTCAGGATGTCCAGCCGCCGGTTCGGCGGCGCGGTCTCGCCGGGCGCGATGGCCGAGCGGCGCCGGGTCTTGCCGGCGGCCTTCGCGGAGGGGAGAGCAGGAGCCATTCCGGATCGCCTTGAACGTCTGATCGAATCTTTGTACGATCGTACAAGATCTGCTCCGTGAAGTCATCTGCCGCGACCGTCCGCGCCGCGAATGGCGGCGTTCGTCCCGGCGCGGGGCCAACGACAAATCGATGAGGGAGGGCGTGGTCTTGCCACAGGATATGGGTTCGGGCCGGCGGCGCGAGCTGGCGGCCGGCTGGCCGGTGCTGGTCGCCGCCACGCTGGGCTGCGCCATGGGCGCGTCGTCGCTGCCCTTCTACAGCCTCGGCAGCTTCATCGCGCCGCTGCAGCAGGAGTTCGGCTGGGCGCGCGGCGACATCACCACCGCCTTCCTGTGCCTGACGCTGGTGCTGGCCGTCATCGCGCCGGGGCTGGGCTGGCTGATCGACCGGTTCGGGCCGCGCGCCGTCGCCCTGGCCGCCATCCCCGGCTTCGCCCTGACGCTCTACCTCCTCAGCCGGTTCGAGGGCACGTTGTCGGGCTTCTACCTGTGCTTCGGGCTGGCGGCGCTGCTCGGCGGCGGCACCACGCCGATCCTTTACACCCGCGCGGTGAACGGCCGGTTCGACGCCGCCCGCGGCCTGGCGCTCGGGCTGACCCTGGCCGGGATGGGCGTGATGGCCATTGCCCTGCCGCCGCTGCTGGCGGTGGTGATCGGCGATCATGGCTGGCGTGCCGGCTACCTGATGCTGGCCGGCTTCGCCCTGCTGCCCTGGCCCTTCGTGCTGGCGTCGCTGGGCGGCCGGACGGCCACGGGC
>NZ_JANX01000787.1 GCF_000767795.1 Inquilinus limosus MP06
AGAGATCGCAGCCGGCGACGGCGAACCCGGCCCGGCGCAGCGACAGGGCCATGCCGAGGCCCATCGAGCCCAGGCCGATCACGGCGGCGCGGCCCGTCCTCCCCGCATCCTGCATTCCGAGTCTCCTCATCCGGCCGTCGACAGGCCCGCCACCCCGGTCGACGCCGACCCGGCGGAGTGCCCGTTGACGTTGATACCGATATCATATGCTTCGGTGACGCAATCGGAAAGCCGGAAACCGGCTGCCACACCATTCCGGGATGGATTATGATATCGATATCAACATAGTGGTGATGAACGATCCGGGTTCCGGATCCGCCGCAGGAAAGACCCATGGCCCCGGCACGGATCCCATCCTCCAAGATGACTCTGCCCCGCCAGGCCGGGAAGGCAAGGGCCTGATGGCGCGGACGCGGCGGGCCGATCCCAGGGGCATCACGCTGGTGGACATCGCCCGGGCCGCCGGGGTCAGCAAGATCACCGTGTCGCGGGTGCTGCGCGGCGGGCCGGTGGCGGGGGAGACGCGCGATCGGGTGCTGGAGATCGTGCGGCGCCTCGGCTATGTGCCGAACCGCCTCGCCGGCACCCTGTCCTCCGCCGGCTCGAACCTGGTCGGGGTGATCATCCCGTCCCTGGCCAACATCGTCTTCCCCGACGTGCTGCGCGGGGCGGAGGCGGTGCTGGATGCCGCCGGGTTCCGCTCGGTGGTCGGCGTCACCGACTACGACCCGGCGCGGGAGGAGGGGCTGATCGAGGCGATGCTGGCCTGGCGCCCGGCCGGGCTGATCGTCACAGGGCTGGAGCACACCGACCGCAGCCGGGCGATGCTGGCCCATGCCGGCATCAGGGTGGCCGAGCTGATGGATCTCGACGGCGCCGGGCTCGACATCGTCGTGGGCCTGTCGAACCGGGCGGCCGGCCGGGCCAGCGCCCGGCACCTGATCGAGCGCGGCTACCGGCGCCTGGCCTATGTCGGCCACGATCTCGGCCAGGACCGGCGGGCCGCCAAGCGCTTCGAGGGCTTTCGCGAGGCGCTGTCGGAGAGCGCCGCCGCCCTGGTCGCGACCGAGCTGATGCCGGGCCGGTCCTCCGCCGCGTCGGGGCGGGAGGGGCTGGCCCGCATCCTCGAACGCGACGACGGGGTCGACGCGGTCTATTTCTCCAATGACGACATGGCGATGGGCGGCTGCTTCCTGTGCCTGGCGCGCGGCATCGCCGTGCCGGACCGGGTCGCCCTGTTCGGCTTCAACGGGCTCGACCTGGCCCAGGCGCTGCCGCAGCCGCTCTCCACCATCCGCTCGCCCCGGGTGCGGATGGGGGAGGAGGGGGCGCGGCTGGTCTGCGGCCGCGGCCCGGCCACGGTGGTCGATCTCGGCTTCGAGCTGGTGCCGGGCGCCACCGCCTGACGCGATCGGAAGGAGGGACCATGGACGAGACCCGGCTGCGCGAGGACATCTGCCGCTTCGGCCGCTCGCTGTTCGAGCGCGGGCTGACGCCCGGCTCCTCCGGCAATATCAGCCTGCGGCTGGATGATGGCGGCTGGCTGGTGACGCCGACCAACGCCTCGCTCGGCTTCCTCGACCCGGCGCGGCTGTCGCGGCTCGACGCCGAGGGGCGGCTGCTGTCGGGCGACAGGCCGACCAAGGAGATCCCGCTGCACGGGGCCCTCTATGAGACGCGAGGCTCGGCCCGGGCCATCGTGCATCTGCACTCGACCCATTCGGTGGCGGTGTCGATGCTGCCGGGGATCGACCCCAAGGCGGTGCTGCCGCCGCTGACCGCCTATTACCTGATGCGGGTCGGGGCGACGGCGCTGGTGCCCTATTACCGGCCGGGCGACCCGGCGGTGGCCGATGCCATCCGCGGCCTCGCCGGCCGCTATTCCTCTGTGCTGCTGGCCAATCACGGCCCGGTGGTGGCGGGGGAGAGCCTCGAGGCCGCGGTCTACGCGACCGAGGAGCTGGAGGAGACGGCGAAGCTGCACCTGCTGCTGCGCGGCCTCAATCCCCGCCTGCTGTCGCCGGGGCAGATTTCGGAGCTGAGGGACGCGTTCAAGCTCGATTTGCCGGGAGAGGATGCGGGGCACGAGCATTAGGGCTTTCGTGTCGGGCAGGAATGGCGCGTGGCCGTTCTCGCTTGCGGGACCTTG
Source organism: Inquilinus limosus MP06 (assembly GCF_000767795.1). Classification (GTDB taxonomy): domain Bacteria; phylum Pseudomonadota; class Alphaproteobacteria; order DSM-16000; family Inquilinaceae; genus Inquilinus; species Inquilinus limosus_E. Next base: position 2,150 of record NZ_JANX01000787.1, read on the forward strand.
TCGGAACTCGATCGCCTGAACCGGCGCGTGATGTCCACACTCCCCCTCCCCTTGCGGGAGGGGGT
>NZ_JANX01000788.1 GCF_000767795.1 Inquilinus limosus MP06
GTTCGGCCAGGCGGCGCGCAGCGGCGGCAGCGCGGAGTCGATCGGGAGAGGGGGAAGGGGCTTGGTCACGCGGTGAAAGGCCAGACGATCGGGATCAGCAGGACCGAGACGGTGATGATGACGGCGTCGAGCGGCAGGCCGACGCGCCAGAAGTCCGACACCTCATATCCGCCCGGCCCCATGATGAGGGTGTTGTTCTGGTGCCCGAAGGGAGTCAGGAAGTCGCAGCTGGCGCCGATCGCGACGGCGATCAGGAACGGGTCGGGGCTGAGGCCCAGCTGCTGGGCGATGCCGATCACGATCGGCGCCATGATCACCACGGTCGCGGCATTGTTCAGCATCGGGGTGACGGCCATGGTCGCGGCCAGCACCACGGCCAGCACCAGATGCGGCGGCAGGTCCCGGGCCAGGGCGGCGATGCCGTCGGCCATCAGCTGCGCCGTGCCGGTGGTCTCCAGCGCGCCGCCCACCGGGATCATCGCGCCCAGCAGCACCACGACCGGCCAGTCGATGGATGTGTAGAGGTCCCGCAGCGGGATGGCGCGGACGGCCAGCATGCCCATCACCGCCAGGGCAAAGGCGATGGTGGCGTCGACGGCGCCGGTGGCCGTCGCGACGATGGCGGTGACGAACAGGGCCAGCGGCAGCCACAGGTTGCGGCTGCGCAGGGTCAGCCGGCGTTGGGCCAGCGGCAGGCAGCCCAGCGCCTGCAGCGTGTCCGGCAGGGTGTCGGCATCGCCCTGCAGCAGCAGCACGTCGCCCGCCTCGATGGCGATGTCGCGCAGCCGCTGCTTCACCGGATGGCCATGGCGCGAGACGGCCAGCAGGTTCACCCCGTGGCGGCGGCGCAGGTCCAGATCGGCCGGGCTGGACCCGCGGATCCAGGCATTGGCCGGCACCACCGCCTCGGCGGTGACCAGGCTGCCCAGGCCGCCGGCCTCGGGCGGCCGCTCGGCCGCCAGAACGATGTCGCCGTCGCCCAGCGCCTGCTCCAGCGCCTGGGTGTCGGCCTGCACCATCAGCAGGTCGCCGGGCGCCAGATGCTCCAGCCGGATCAGCCCGGCGACGCGGCGCTGGCCGCGGACGAGGCCGAGCACGACGATCCGGCCTTTCTGCGCTTCCTCGAACGCCATCACCGACCGGCCGGCCATCCTCGATTTCTGGGTGACCTCGACCTCGGTGGCGTAGCGGCTGATCTCGAAGCTCTCCTCCTCCGCCTTCCGGCCGCGGCGGCTGGACGGGATCAGCCGCCAGCCCAGCAGCAGCATGTAGGCCAGGCCGGCGACGGTCAGCGCCAGGCCGACCGGGGCGAAGTCGAACAGGTGGAACGGCTCGCCCACCGCCTTCTCGCGGAAGGCGGAGATCAGCAGGTTCGGCGGCGTGCCGATCAGGGTGACGGTGCCGCCCAGGAGGGTGGCGAAGGACAGCGGCATCAGGATCGCCGAGGGCGAATAGCCGGATTTGCGCGCGCCCTGGATCGCCACCGGCAGCACCAGCGCCAGCGCCCCGACATTGTTCATGAAGGCCGAGATCAGGGCGCCGAAGCCGCACAGAACCGCCATCTGGGCAAAGCGGCCGTCGGCGACGCGGGCCAGCGCCGCGACCATGCGGTCGACCGCGCCGGACAGGGCCAGCGCCCGGCCGATCACCAGCACCGCGGCGACCGTGACCACGGCCGGGTTGCCGAAGCCGGCGAAGGCGTCCTCGGCCTTCACCAGCCCCAGCAGCACGGCGGCCAGAAGCGCGCCCACCGCCACCAGGTCGAAGCGGATGCGGTTCCACACGAACAAGGCCAGGGCCCCGGCCAGCAGGGCGACGATCGCGATCTGGTCCTGGGTCATCCGGCCTCTGGTCGGTTCGACGGTCTGGGATTTCTATCTACACCCCGACACGCCGGATCGTGCCTGCCTGTTCTGCGGGCGTCAGTAGCCGAGCGTCACCATCGAGTAGATGTCGCTGCCCATCTCCACCGCCTCCAGCACCGGGTTGCGGCGGCCGCCGGCGACGGTGCCGCGCACCACCAGCGGCCGGCCGGGGGCCAGGCGGCTGCGGTCCGGGTCCATCGCCGCGGCGAGGGCTGGGGAGAAGCGGATCACGGTCTTGTCCCTCAGGATCGCGCCGTCGGGGCGGCCGGATCCGTCGGTCAGCACGAAGTCGATCAGGCCGCTCTTCTCGGTCAGCATCGGCCGGGCCGGGACATAGACGGTGGTC
>NZ_JANX01000789.1 GCF_000767795.1 Inquilinus limosus MP06
TGGGAGTGGTCCGACTCCCGGCGGGGGAACGTCCGGAGCCTGGCCTCGACACGCCCCCTCCCCCTACCCCCCTCCCGCGAGGGGAGGGGGGACTCAATTGGAGGAAGACGAGACCCCGCAATGGCCATGCAGGCCTACCCCGCCAGCGCCTGCCGCACCGCGTCGGCCAGGCCGGCCTGCGGATGGGTCGACTGCTCGCCGGACGAGAGATTCTTCAGCACCGCCGCTCCCTCCGCGATCTCGGTCTCGCCGGCGATCACGGCGAGGCGAAAACCCTTCTTGTCGGCATATTTCAGCTGGTCGCCGACCTTCTTGCCCTCGGTGAACAGCTCGGTCGCGATGCCGGCGGCGCGCAGCGTCGTGGCCAGGCCGAGATAGTAGGGCAGCTGCGCCCGGTCCATCACCGTCACCAGCACCTGGGCCGGGGTGGCGGCGCCGGGCTTCAGGAGGCCGGCGTCGAACAGGCGCGACAGCAGGCGGGTGACGCCGATCGAGATGCCGACGCCCGGCAGCTTCTGCCGAGTATAGTTGCTGGCCAGGTCCTCGTAGCGGCCGCCGGAGCAGATGCTGCCGACCTCGGGGTTCGCCACCAGCTGGGTCTCGTAGACCGTGCCGGTGTAGTAGTCGAGGCCACGGACGATGGCGAGGTCGATGCGCCAGCGATGCGCCGGCACCTGGAAGGCGGCGAGGCCGTCGGCCACCTGGCCCAGCTCGTCCAGCCCCTCGCGGTACAGCTCGCCGCCCTCGATCGCGCGCAGGTCGGCGATGGTCACCGGCCGGGTCACCAGGTCGACGATCCGCTCCGCCGTCGCGGCATCGATGCCGGCCTGGGCCGACAGGTCGGCCACGGTGCGCTCGCGGCTGACCTTCTCGATCGCGTCGATCACCTTCAGCGCCGCGCCGACGCCCTCGGCCGTCAGCCCCTGGTCGAGCAGATAGCCCTGCAGCAGCTTGCGGTTGTTGATGCGGATGACGAACTCGCCGATGCCGATGCGGGCGAAGATGGCGTTGATGACGCAGGGGATCTCGGCGTCGTTCAGGAGGCCGAGCGAGCCGTTGCCGATGACGTCGATGTCGGCCTGGTAGAACTCCCGGAACCGGCCGGCCTGGGGCCGCTCGCCGCGCCACACCTTCTGGATCTGGTAGCGACGGAACGGGAAGGTCAGCCGCGCCGCGTTCTGCGCCACGTAGCGCGCCGTCGGCACGGTCAGGTCGAAATGCAGCGCCATGTCGGTCGACGGATCCTCCCCCTCCCCCGCCGCCAGGCGGGACAGGGCGTAGATCTCCTTCTCGACGATGCCCTTGGCGGTCAGGATCTCGCGCCGCTCCACCGCCGCCGTCTCGACCGGGGTGAAGCCGTAGCGCTCATACTCCTCGCGGATGATGCGCAGGATGTGATCCTCGACCAGCTTCTCCTCCGGCAACCATTCCGGGAAGCCGCTGATCGGCTGGGGCTTGATGATTCGGGTCTCGGACATCGGGCACATCTTCCAAGGGAGTGTGGCGGTTTAGCCGAAAGCACCGCCGCCGTCACCCGCGCGGAATCGGAACCGGACCTGCACCCCAGGCGTTTCGCAGGGCGACCGAGACGATACGGAGAGCCCTGGATGCGTGCCACCCCCAACTTGGCCACCCTTGCCCTGGCCTGCCTGGCCACGACCGCCGGCTGGGTGGGCGTTGCCGCCGCCGCCGACATCGAGGCGGGCACCTATGTGGCCGGCGGCGGCGCGCCGATCCGGCTGCTCGTCCAGCCCGCGCAGGACGGCAACATCGCCTTCCTGCTGCACCGTTCCAGCCGCGGCGGCGTGTGCCTGATGTCCGGCATGGCGAAGCCGGTGGGCGACACCATCACCTGGACCAGCAACAGCGGTGCCGCCCTGGCGATCCGCTTCGACGGCCGCGGCGCCTCGATCGACACGGCCAACGCCCTGCCGAAGAACTGCGATGGCGCGCCGCGCATCGCCGGCGCCTATGTCTATGACAGCCCGGCGGTCGAGTTCGACCGGGCCGAGATCGGCGCGGTGCAGAGCGCCCTGAACGGAGCGGGCTACCAGCTGGGCCGGGTCGACGGCGTGCTGGGCCAGCGCAGCCTGGCGGCGGTGCGCGACTACCAGCAGCGGAACAGCATTCCGTCGCCCGATGGCAGCCTGACGGTGGAGACCGTGGCCCATCTGGCCAGCGGCGGCCGCACCGCGACCACCACG
>NZ_JANX01000790.1 GCF_000767795.1 Inquilinus limosus MP06
CGCCGCGCCAGGACTGGGGGCTGACCTACGCGCTGCCGCAGGACTTGCGGCACGATTCGGGCGCGACCCTGGTCGATGGCGACAGCCCCGACGGGCGGCGCCTTCGCGATGGGCTGTCCGCGCGCGGCATGCCCGGCGGGCTGGCCGAGCTCGGCTTCGGCAGCGTCGCCGATCTCTGGCCGCCCTGGTGCGCGGCGCTGGTGGACGGAGAGATGACCTCGGTCGCCTTCGCGGCGCGGCTCTCCGCAGGCGGTGCGGAACTTGGGGTCACGACGGCGCGGGCCTTCCGCGGCCGGGGCCATGCGGCGGCGGTCGCGGCCGGCTGGTCCCGGCTGCCGGCCCTGCGGTCGCGGACGCTGTTCTACAGCACCGGGCAGGCCAACATCTCGTCGCAGCGGGTGGTCGCCCGGCTCGGCCTGCGCCTCATCGGCCCCAGCCTGCGGCTGACCTAGGCGCGTCGCAGGCCGCTTCGGCGCGGGAGAGGGAGGAGGAACGTCGATGGTCACCGGCATCAACCACATCACCCTTGCGGTCAGCGACATCGGGCGATCGTTCCGGTTTTACGTCGATGTGCTGGGGCTGAAGCCGCTGGCGAGATGGAGCCGCGGCGCCTATCTGCTGGCCGGGGATCTTTGGCTCTGTCTCAGCGTCGACGGGAAGGCGCGGTCCTCACCCCATCCCGACTACACGCATATCGCCTTCAGCGTCGCCGATTTCGCCGCCTGCTCGAATCGGCTGGCAGACCATGGCGCGCCGATCTGGCGCGACAACCAGACCGAGGGGCCATCGGTCTATTTCCTCGACCCCGACGGCCATAAGCTCGAGATCCATGACGGCGACTGGCGGACACGCCTGCAGTCGATGCGGGACAATCCCTGGGAGGCCGGGATCGAGTTCTTCCCGGCCGGCGACGGCCCCTAGCGCGCTGTGGCCAGCGCCTCGGCCCCGATCGGGTGGAACAGGGCCGGGCGGCCGTAGAAGCGGGTGGCGAGGGTGGAGACCCGCGCGGCGTCGCCGGTGGTGAAGAACTCGGGCGGCGCCTCGTCCCCGCCGGCCGTGTCGAATTCCGGGTGCCGCTCCAGATAGGCCTTCAGGCTGCGGGCGGTGATGTCCGGCTGGGACAGCACCTCGACCCCCGGCGGCAGCGCCGCGGCGAACAGGTCGGCGACCAGCGGGTAATGGGTGCAGCCCAGGATCACCGCATCCGGCGGCACGCCCCGCAGCTGCCGCATCAGCAGGGCCGAATAGCGGCGCACGGCGCGGCGCAGCACCGCCTCCGGCGCCGCCTGCTCGATCAGCGTCACCAGCACCGGGCAGGCCTGCTGCACCACAGTGATCTCCGGCGCCCGCTTGCCGATCTCCTCGACGAAGGCGCCGGTCCGCACCGTGTGGCGGGTGGCGAAGATGGCGACGGTGCGCGGCTCGCCCCGGTGGCGGCCGGTGCGGATGTCCGCCATCCAGGGCACGCCGGTGATGGCCTCGACCATCGGCACCAGCACGCCGATCACCCGGCGGTCCGGATAATGCTGCGGCAGCCAGGTCTGCTGCAGCCGGCGCAGGCCGGTGGCGGCGGCGGTGTTGCAGGCCAGGACCACCAGCCGGCAGCCCTGGCCGAACAGCCGCTCCACCGCCGCCACGGTCAGGCGGTAGATCTCCTCCGGCTCGCGGTTGCCGTAAGGGGCGTGGCCGTGGTCGCCGAGATAGAGGAAGCGCTGTCGCGGCAGGTGCCGGGTCAGCGCCCGCAGCACCGTCAGCCCGCCATGTCCTGAATCGAAAACCCCGATCATCCGCATCCCCGTGATCCTGCCCTGGCGGTAGCGGATGTCGAGGGCATTCTCAAGGCGTTCGGCAGGCTGCGGGTTTCGCGTGGCGCGCTCGCCAGCCTTCGGAGGTCGTCCCGATCGTCGCCTGACAAGCGCCCCCCGCCGAGCTAAGACGGCGCATCGCGGGGAGGAGCGCGCCATGGACATCATCTGCGTCAACGGGCCGATCAATGCCGGCAAGTCCACGGTGGCGCGGCGCCTGGCCGGCCTGCTGCCCGGTGCCGCCTTTGTCGAGGGCGATGACCACGACGCGCCGGAGGGCGCCGACCTCTGCACCATCATCGCCGCCGCCCTGGTGCGGATCGAGGCGCTGATCGCCGCCGCCGCCGGCACCCTGGTGATCGCCTATCCGATGCGGCCGCAGGACCATGCCCG
>NZ_JANX01000791.1 GCF_000767795.1 Inquilinus limosus MP06
GACGATCCGATCAAAGAGCCCGCCCGGGAAACCGGGCGGGCTTTTTCGTCACTTCTGCGGGGTGATACTCATCGTCATTGTTTCGCTGAGCTCGCAATGACATTTATCGAGATTTATTTGTAGATTTTTTATTATTGACACACTCGGCCGTATGTTAGAGGGTCGGCATCGATCTTCGGATCCGCGGGATTTTGACGGAAGCAGCTTGCGCCGCGTCACCAAACGCTAAAGCGCCACGACGTGAGTTCGTGGTTCCGGCAGTTGATGCTGAGGAGCCGACCGATGGTTTCGATCCTGTCCCTGCCCGTCCTCTCCGCCGCCGGCCTGCAGGCCGGCCGCATGTGTCGCGCCTGTCGCTGTTGCTGATCGCGGGCCCGCCCGCCGCATCCGACCGCATTGACCGGACACACGCAGCGCGCCCCCGAGCGGGCGCGCCCCCCGAGAGGACCCGTTCCATGGCTGACGCCTTCATCATCGTCGCCGGCGGCCTGACCGCCGGGATCGTCACGCGCGAGCCGCGCGGCTTCCGCTTCTACGCCTCCGACTCGGCCTTCACGCCGCTGGAGGGGCGCCTGTTCCGCACCACCCGGGCGGCCGGCCGGGCGGCGCATGCCGCGCTGACCACGATCGCCCGCCGCCAGCACCGGCCGGAGCAGGCCCGGGCGTGACCCGGGCCGCCGATTATCCTATCCCTGAATGAACCAAGACGTGCAGGAGCCCATCATGTCCCTGTCTCCGCTGAAGCGCGGCCTGTTCGGCCTGGCGCTCGGCCTCGCCCTCGGCGCCGCCACCGCCGGCGGCGCCTTCGCCGCCAGCATCAAGCTCGGCGTCATGGGCGGCAGCGAGGAGGAGATCGCCGAGGTCGCCAAGCAGGTGGCGGCTAAGAAAGGCCTCGAGGTCGAGCTGGTGACCTTCTCCGACTATGCCATCCCGAACGAGGCGCTGGAGCATGGCGAACTGGACGCCAACGCCTTCCAGCACAAGCCCTATCTGGACGCCCAGATCGCCGCCCGCGGCTATCACATCGTCCCGATCGGCTTCACCATCGTCGAGCCGATCGGCCTGTATTCGAAGAAGTTCGACAAGATCGACAAGCTGCCGGACGGTGCCAAGATCGGCATCCCGAACGACCCCAGCAATGGCGGCCGGGCGCTGAACCTGCTGGCCGGCAACGGCCTGATCAAGCTGGCCGAGGGCAAAGGCCTGAACCCGTCGCTGCTCGACGTCACCGAGAACCCGCACAACTTCCAGTTCTCCGAGCTCGACGCGGCGCAGCTGCCGCACGCCCTGCCGGACCTGGACGGCGCGATCATCAACACCAACTACGCGCTGGAGGCCGGCCTCGACCCGCGCAAGGACGCGCTGATCGCCGAGAGCCGGACCAACAACCCCTACGGCAACTTCATCGCCGCCCGCGCCGCCGACAAGGACCGGGCCGACTTGAAGATCCTGGTCGAATCCTACCAGTCGCCGGAGGTCACCCAGTTCCTGGAGACCCGGTTCAAGGGCGCCATCCTCCCGGCCTGGTGAGACCGACGCAGGCCGGGGCCGCGGCCTCGGCCGTTGCGCAGGCGGACCAATTCTGCTAGACGACCGCGCTTGCGTGGGCATTCACCCACGCCGTACCGACGCCGGCACCCCTGGAGGCCGGCGTCTTCACTTAGGAGAAGCCGATGGCCGAAACCATCAAGATCAAGGCCGAGGCGCGGGACCGGGCCGGTAAGGGGGCAGCACGGGCAGCGCGTCGGGCCGGGATGATCCCCGGTGTCATCTACGGCGACAACAAGCCGCCGGTGCTGTTCAGCGTCAACGCCCAGTCGCTGCTGAAGATCCTGCGCGACCCCGCCATGCTGACGCATCTCTACGACATCGAGATCGGCAGCGAGAAGCACCACGTCCTGGCGCGCGACGTCGCCCTGGACCCGGTGACCGACACCGCCATCCACCTGGACTTCCTGCGCGTCAGCGACAAGACCACGGTCCATGCCGACGTGCCGGTGCATTTCGAGAACGAGGCGGCTTCGCCCGGCATCAAGCGCGGCGGCGTGCTGAACGTCGTGCGCCATGACGTCGAGCTGATCTGCCGCGCCGAATCGATCCCCGAATTCGTGTCGGTCGACCTGACCGGCGCCGAGATCGGCGACTCGCTGCGCATGAGCGCGGTGAAGCTGCCGGCGGGCGTCCGCCCGGCCGTGAC
>NZ_JANX01000792.1 GCF_000767795.1 Inquilinus limosus MP06
TTCCGAGGTGGTGAACAGCAGCAGCGCGTCCGGCCGGCAGGCGGCCGGCCAGGCGCCGCAATGGGCCGCGGCCAGCTGCGCCGTCAGGGCGCCGAAGCTGATGCCGCTCCACCCCACCGCGCCGCGGCTGGTCTGCCGGGCCCAGCGGGTCAGGATGCCGACCTCGCGCACCGCCGCCGACAGGTGGTCCAGCGCGCCGAGCGGGGTGGACGCCACCATCGGCTCGCCGGCATAGGTGCCCGGGCGCTTGCGCCTTCCGTGCCAGGGCGCCTCCACCAGCACCACGCGCAGGCCGCGGCGGACCAGGGATTCGATCTCGCTCAGCGGCCCGCGCAGATGGTCCGGCTCCATGCAGATGCCGTGCAGATGAATCACCGTGGGCGGGTCGGCGGCGTCGGCCGGGGTGAACACCCGGGCCCAGCACGGGGCCTCCACCGACGGGTCGGGCGTCGGGAAGGTCAACCAGTGGTCGGTGCCCAGCTCGCTCGGCAGGCGCCGGGTCTCCTCCACCACCGGCAGCGCGTCCGGCAGGCGGTAGGCGTTCTCCGGGTCGGCCAGCCGGACGCCGTGCCGGGCCTCGACCTCGTCCTCGGTCGGGATCACCCAGCGGCAGGCCGGGATCTTGCGGTTGTTGCCGAACAGGGCGAAGCGCAGCCGGCTGGTGGTCAGGGCCGAGGCCGCGTCCAGCCGCGCCTCCTCCGCCGCCACCACATCGGCCAGCGGCGCGGTGGTGGAGAACAGCAGGCGCTGCCATTCCGCCTCGGCCTGGCGGTGCTGCTCGGCCAGGCGGGCAACGTCGCGCAGGGTGCGGCCCAGCCAGAGCGGCCGCTTGCCCAGGGTGTCGGGCGCGATCGGAAGCTCGTCGCAGAAGCGGTGCAGGTCGCCGTCGGCGATGATCGCCGCGGCCAGGCTGCGCGACGCCGGCAGGAACCAGCCGCGCAGCAGGGCCAGCGACATGCCGTCGAACCAAGGCCGCGCCACCAGCCGGCCCAGCGGCGTGCGCATCAGCCGCATCAGGTCGGGCCTCGGCTTCAGCCGCACCGGGCCGGGCGTGCGCCGGCGCTGTGACCGCTGCCGGGCCGACAGGTGCAGCACCCGCCGCAGCTCCGGCCATTCGATCAGCGCATCGGCCTCCTCCAGCGTCGCCCAGCGCGCCGCGGCGGCATCGTCGCCCGCCACCGGCTCGCCGGACCGCCACTCGGCCTCGACATCGATGATGGTGTAGTGCCACTCGACCCCGCCCTCGGCGTGGCGGTGGATTGAATCGACCGCGGTGACGATGCCCAGCGCCTCGGCCTCGACCCCGGCCTCCTCGCGGGTCTCGCGCAGCGCCGCCTCGAACAGGGTCTCGCCCAGCTCCTGGCTGCCGCCGGGGATGCTCCACTGCCCGGCCTGGGGCGCCTTGCCGCGCTGGATCAGCAGCAGCCGGTCGTCGCGCCAGACCACGGCGCCGACCCCGATCCGAGGCCGGTCCATCTGGGGCGGCCGGCGGCTGTCCTGCGGCATGGCCCGAAGCCTCCTACTGGAACGCGACTTCGGCGAAGCTCCGCAGCTTGCGGCTGTGCAGCTGCTCCAGCCCCAGCTCGCGCAGCCGCTCCATGGCCCGGATGCCGATCTGCAGGTGCTGGCCGACCTGCTGCTTGTAGAAGGCGTCGGCCATGCCCGGCAGCTTCAGCTCGCCATGCAGCGGCTTGTCGGAGACGCAGAGCAGCGTGCCGTAGGGCACCCGGAAGCGGAAGCCGTTGGCGGCGATGGTCGCGCTCTCCATGTCCAGGGCGATGGCGCGGCTCTGGCTGAAGCGCTGCACCGGCTCGCGATAGTCGCGCAGCTCCCAGTTGCGGTTGTCGATGGTGGCAACCGTGCCGGTGCGCATCACGCTCTTCAGCCCGTAGCCGCTGAGGCCGGTGATCTCGCCGACCGCGCGCTCCAGCGCCACCTGGATCTCGGCCAGGGCCGGCACCGGCACCCAGACCGGCAGGTCGGCGTCCAGCACATGGTCCTCGCGGACATAGCCATGCGCCAGGACGTAGTCGCCCAGCTTCTGGGTGTTCCGCAGGCCGGCGCAATGGCCCAGCATGATCCAGGCATGCGGCCGCAGCACGGCGATATGGTCAGTGATGGTCTTGGCGTTGGACGGGCCGACGCCGATGTTGACCATGGTGATGCCGGAATGGTCCGGC
>NZ_JANX01000793.1 GCF_000767795.1 Inquilinus limosus MP06
CCCGACAGCCGCTCCCGCCAGAACCGCTCATCCGCCGCCTGGTCCCGCCGGCCCAGCCAGGCGATGTAGTCCCGGTACCGCCCCGCCGGCAGCGCCGGCGTCGCGCCGTGATACCGCGTCAGCACCTCGCCGATCAGCCGCGACGTGCTCCAGCCGTCCAGCAGCAGATGGTGGCTGGTCAGGATCAGCCCGTGCCGGTCTTCCGCCGTCCGCACCAAGAGCACTCGCAGCAGCGGCGGCGCAGCAAGGTCCAAGCCCCGCGACCGGTCCGACGCCGCCAGATCCGCCAGCGCCCGGTCCAGATCCGGCTTGCCCCGCCAGTCCAGCTGCTCCACCGGCGACGGCACCCGCCGCCGCACCAGCTGCAGCGGCCTGTCGTCCTGGCCCAGGAAGCCGGTGCGCAGGATGGCGTGCGCTTCCACCGCCGCCTCCCAGGCCCGGGCGAAGCGGCCGGCATCGAGCCCGTCCACATCCACCCGGATCTGGGTCACATACAGCTCCGGCGCCTGCAGGCTGTGGAACAGCATCCCCTGCTGCATCGGCGACAGCGGGTACAGGTCTTCGATCTCCGCCGCCGGCACCGGCAGGGCATCCAGCTCCGCCTGGCTCAGGCCCGCCAGGGGCACGTCCGACGGCGTCAGCCCGCCCGCACCCGGCGCGCTGCACAGCTTGACCAGCGCCTCCAGCTCGGCGGCGAAGGCCTGGGCCAGCCGCTCGATCGTGCCGGCGTCGTGCCGGGCGGCGCTGAACAGCCAGGACAGGCCCAGCACGCCCTCGGCCACCTGCCCGTTCACCACCAGCTCCGCCCCGAGCGGCGAGCCCTCCGACTGGTCCCGGCCCGTGCTCTCCCGCGCCAGGGCGAAGGCGCCTGCCGTCACCCCGTCGAACCGCCCCAGATAGTTGAACGTCACCGCAGGCCAGGACCCCGCGGACAGCGCCGCCTGCGCCTCCGGCGAACCCATGTATCGCAGCACGCCATAGCCCAGGCCACGCTTCGGCACCGCCCGCAGCTGCTCCTTCACCGCCTTGAGCGAGGCTTCCAGGTCTTCCGCCGGCGTCAGCCGAACCGGGTACAGGCTGGTGAACCAGCCCACGGTCCGGCTCAGGTCGAGCCCGCCCAGCTCCTCCCGGCCATGGCCTTCCAGCGCCACCAGCGCCGAGCCCTGCCCGCTCTGCCGGCACAGCGCCCGCGCCAGCGCCGTCAGCAGCAGGTCCTCCACCCCGGCCCGCCACGCCCGCCCCGCCGTCACCAGCCGTTCGGTCAGCGCCGCATCGAAGCGCTGCCGGTGCTCGGCACGCTCGCCCACCGTGTTCGCGCTCTCGGGCCGCGCCACCGGGAACCCGGACGGGCCGTCCAGCACACCCCGCCAGTAGGGCAGCTCGGTCTGCAGCTCCGGGCTCTCGGCATGGGCCTGCAGGGCCTTGCCCCAGGCGCCGTAGCTGGCGCTGGTCTCCGGCAGGGCGATGGCCTCTCCGGCCACAGCCTGGCCATAGGCCGTCTGCAGATCCTCCAGCAGGATCCGCCACGACACGCCGTCCACCACCAGGTGGTGGATCACCAGCAAGAGCCGCTGCGCGCCGTCCCAACGATCGACCAGCACCGCCCGCAGCAGCGGGCCTTCGGCCAGGTCCAGGCTGCGCTGGGCCGCCTCCGCCACCGCCAGCTGCGCCGCATCGTCGGCGACGCTGCGCAGCCACAGCCAGTCCTGCTCCGCCGGATCGGCATAGGCCTGGCTCCAGGCGCCGTCCCGGCCCTGCCCGAAGCGCAGCCGCAGCGCATCGTGATGCGCCACTACCGCCGCGATCGCCCGGCGCAGGGCCTCGGCCTCCATCCGCTCCCGCGGCGCCAGCAGCACCGATTGGTTCCAGTGCTGCCGCCCCGGGATCTCCGCCCCGAAGAACCAGCGCTGGATCGGCAGCAAAGGCGCCTCGCCGATGGCTTCGTCCCGGACGGCCACCGCCTCACGCCCCGCCACTGCCGCCAGCCCGCGCACCGTCTGGTGCTCGAACAGCTGCCGCGGCGTCAGCACCAGCCCCGCCCGACGCGCCCGCGACACCACCTGCAGCGACAGGATCGAATCCCCGCCCAGCTCGAAGAAATTGTCGTCCCGGCCCACCGCACCCAGGCCCAGAACCTCCGACCAGATCCCGGCCAGCGCCTGCTCCGCCTCGCCCTCC
>NZ_JANX01000794.1 GCF_000767795.1 Inquilinus limosus MP06
GGTCGCACCGAAGCGACGACCCGGCCGGCCCCGCTCCTCGCATCGACAGCCCCCTCCCCTACCCCCTCCCGCAGGGGGAGGGGGAGTGACGACCGGAAGCGCCGGCCCCAAGCCGCCCCCCCTCTTCCCGCCCCAAGCCCGGAAGACGCCATGACCACCGTCCAGACAGACACCAGGATGCCGTCGGGCCCCGCCCCCCGCCCCGCCGGCGACGAGCGGCTGCGCTCGGTCTCCCTCGCCTCGCGGCTGCTGTCCCGCCCCGAGCTCGGCGCCATGGCCGGCACCGTGCTGGTCTTCGTCTTCTTCGGCCTCACCGCCGGCGGCTCCGGCATGTTCAGCGCCGACGGCATCTCCAACTGGCTGGTGGTGTCGGCCCAGCTCGGCATCCTCGCGGTCGGCGCCAGCCTGCTGATGGTCGCCGGCGAGTTCGACCTGTCGATCGGGTCGATGATCGGCTTCGCCGGCATGATGATCGCGATCCCGACCGTGTTCTTCGGCTGGCCGGTCTGGCTGTCGCTGGTCTTCGCCTTCGCAGGCGCCCTGGCGATCGGCGCGCTGAACGGCTGGCTGGTGGTGCGCACCGGCCTGCCCAGCTTCATCGTCAGCCTGGCCTTCCTGTTCATCCTGCGGGGCATGACCATCGCGCTGTCGATCCTGTTCACCAACCGCACCATCGTCGGCGGCGTCAAGGACCCGGCGGCGGCCGACTGGCTGGCCCCCCTCTTCACCGGCACGGTGCTGGACGGCCTTTACCGCTGGGCCGGCGGCGTCGGGCTGATCGACACCTTCAAGGACGGCAGCCCGATCGTCCCCGGCCTGCCGGTGCTGGTGGTGTGGTGGCTGGCGCTGACCGCGATCGGCGCCTGGATCCTGCTGCGCACCCGCTTCGGCAACTGGATCTTCGCCGTCGGCGGCGACAACATTGCGGCGCGCAACATGGGCGTGCCGGTCGGCCGGGTGAAGGTGCTGCTGTTCATGGGCACCGCCTTCTGCGCCACCGTCTTCGCCGCCTGCCAGGTGATGGAGTTCGGCTCCGCCGCCGCCGACCGCGGCCTCTTGAAGGAGTTCGAGGCCATCATCGCCGTGGTGATCGGCGGCACGCTCCTGACCGGCGGCTACGGCTCGGTGATCGGCGCCGCCTTCGGCGCGCTGATCTTCGGCGTGGTGCAGATGGGCATCTTCTACTCCGGCGTGAACACCGACTGGTTCAAGGTCTTCCTCGGCGTGATGCTGCTCTTGGCCGTGATCGTGAACAACTACATCCGCCGCAAGGTGACGGGAGGCCGGTCGTGAACGCAGAAGCTGTTCCGCACGCAGGGGCCGCGCCCCTCGTCGAGCTGCAGGGCGTCTGCAAGTATTTCGGCTCGGTGGTGGCGCTGAAGGACATCACCATCTCGGTCCGCCCCGGCGAGGTGCTGGCCCTCCTGGGCGACAACGGCGCCGGCAAGTCGACGCTGATCAAGACCCTGGCCGGCGTGCACCAGCCCAGCGAGGGCCGGATGCGGGTCGAGGGCCGCGAGGTGCGCTTCGCCTCGCCGCGCGACGCGCTCGACCACGGCATCGCCACGGTCTACCAGGACCTGGCGATGGTGCCGCTGATGAGCATCACCCGGAACTTCTTCATGGGCCGCGAGCCGACTTTGGGCTGGGGCCCGACCCGGCGCATCGACATGGACAAGGCCAACGCCGTGGCGCGCGACGCCATGCGCCAGATCGGCATCGACGTGCGCGACCCCGGCCAGGCGGTCGGGACGCTCTCGGGCGGCGAGCGGCAATGCGTCGCCATCGCCCGGGCCGTGCATTTCGGCGCCAAGGTGCTGATCCTGGACGAGCCGACCTCGGCCCTCGGCGTCAAGCAGGCCTCGGTGGTGCTGCGCTACATCGTGCAGGCGCGGGCGCGGGGCCTGGGGGTGATCTTCATCACCCACAATGTCCACCACGCCTATCCGGTGGCCGACACCTTCACTTTGCTGAACCGCGGCCGCTGCCTGGGCACCTATGCCAAGAGCGAGATCAGCCGCGAGCAGGTGCTGGAGATGATGGCCGGCGGCCAGGAGCTGGCCAGCCTGACCGCCGAGTTGGCCGAGTTCGAACGCAGCGACGCGGCGGCTTAGGCCCGTCTAGTCCCCCCTCCCCTCGCGGGAGGGGGCCAGGGGGAGGGGGTTCGCGCCGTCCGC
>NZ_JANX01000795.1 GCF_000767795.1 Inquilinus limosus MP06
TGGCTGGCGCCCGGCCGTGCCGCGGCGGTGGAGGCGCTGCTGGTCGGCATCCTGGTCGAGGTGCTGCGCCTGGCGCCGCAGGCCGGGGAGGGGGAGCGGGCGGCGCCCGGGCCGCAGGCGCTGCTGGTGGCCCGGTTCCGCGAGCGGATCGAGCAGCGCTACCGCGCCCATGACGAGGTCGAGGAGTATGCCCGGGCCCTGGCGGTCAGCCCGAAGCAGCTCTGGGCCGCCTGCCGCCGGGTGGCCGGCGCGCCGCCGGCCCGGCTGATCCAGGGTCGGCTGCTGCTCGAGGCCAAGCGCCTGCTGCTCTACACCAACGCCCCGGTGGCCGAGGCGGCCTATGCCCTGGGCTTCAACGACCCGGCCTATTTCTCGCGGCTGTTCACGAAGGAGACGGGCCGGTCGCCGCGCGACTTCCGCCGCGGCGGCGACGGCCGGGATCAGGCCAGCGTGTCGAGGACGCCGCCATCCACCCGCAGCGCCGCGCCGTTGGTGGCCGCGGCCTGGGGCGAGGCCACATAGACCACCATGTTGGCGATCTCCTCCGGCGCCGCCATGCGGCCGATGATCGAGGTCGGGCGGTGGGTGCGCACGAAGTCGCCGGCCGTCTCCTCGATCGACTTGCCGGACTCCGCGGCCATCTCGCGCAGGAACTCCCTCACGCCGTCGGTCATCGTCGGGCCCGGCAGCACCGAGTTGACGGTGACGCCGGTGCCGCGGGTCAGCTTGGCCAGGCCGCGGGCGAGAGCGATCTGCGCCGTCTTGGTGACGCCGTAATGGATCATCTCGATCGGGATGTTCACGCCGGATTCGGAGGAGATGAACACCACCCGGCCCCAGTTGCGCGCCAGCATGCCCTTCATGTAGGCGCGTGACAGGCGCACCCCGGACATGACGTTGACGTCGTGGATGTGCTGCCAGTCCTCGTCGGGAATGTCGAAGAACTCCTTCATCTCGAAGGTGCCGACATTGTTCACCAGGATGTCGGCCTCCGGCACCGCCGCGGCCAGCTCGGCGCAGCCCTCGGCGGAGGAGACGTCGGCCACGGCCGGGCGCAGCTTGGCGCCGGGCACGGCCCGGCCGATCCGCTCGACCGCCTCCGCCACCGCGGCGGGCTTGCGGCCGTTCACGATCACCTCGGCCCCGGCGGCCGCCAGCCCCTGGGCGATGGCGAAGCCGATGCCGGTGGTGGAGCCGGTGACGAGGGCGGACTTACCGGACAGGTCGATCTTCATGGGGTGGCTCCGTGCTGCGGGAGAAGGCCTGTCGTCAGACCAGGGCGCTGCCGCCATGAATATAGGCGGTGCTGCCGGTGGCGTAAGGGTTGGTGATGAAGGCCAGGATCTGGGTGGCGATGTGCTCCGGCTGGCCGACCAGCCCGGCCGGCAGGGTCGCCGCGGCGCGGTCATACATCGCCTGGCGCGCCTCGGCGGCCATGCGGTCGTAGAGCGGCGTCACCACCAGGCCGGGCGAGACGGTGTTGACCCTTACCGGCGCCAGCTCCAGCGCCAGGCCCTGGGCCAGCGCCTCCAGCCCGGCATTGATCGCGCCCTGGATCGCGGCGCCCTTGCGCGGCCGGATCGCCAGCACGCCGGTGACGAAGGTCAGCGACCCGCCGTCGCGGATCGGCGCGGCGCGGGCGACGCGATAGGCGCCCCAGAACTTCGAGTTCATCGAGGCGACGGCGTCGGCCAGCGGCAGCTCGCGCACCGCCGCCACCTTGGTCTGGGCCGCCGTGACCACGACATGGTCGTAGACGGTCCCGTTGCCAAAGAAGGCTTCGACCGCGGCGTCCGAGGTGGTGTCGAGCACCCGGCCCTCGGCCCCGGCGCCGATCCCGGCGACCGCGGCGTCGATCTTCTCCTGTGACCGCGAGGCGATGGTCACCCTGGCACCCAGGCCGGCGGCCGCCTGCGCCGCCGCCAGTCCGAGCCCCGAGCTGCCGCCCACCACCAGCACCCGCTGGCCCGAAAGATCGCCCATTTCTCTCTCCTTCGCTCTCCGCCGGCCCCTCCGGCCGATCGTCGCGAAGATCTGGATCTTCCATGGTCCGGAAATAATACTCGGCTTCGGAGAGTTACTCTTTCCGGATCGTTGAGAATGGGCCCGATCGAGAACCTGTCCGACATCGCCGTCTTCGCCCGCATCGCCGCCGCCGGCAGCC
>NZ_JANX01000796.1 GCF_000767795.1 Inquilinus limosus MP06
GGGATGCTGGCCCTGCAGCCGCGCCAGCGCGAGCGGCTGCGGCGGGCCGCGACCCTGTTCCTGGCGCAGCAGCCGCTCTACGCCCGGGACCACGACCTGCGCTTCGATCTGGTGGTGGTGCGGCCCTGGCGCTGGCCTGTCCATATTGCCGATGCGTGGCAGGTCGATCGGTAGTGGAATCCCGGCGAGTATCGGGCTAAGTCAGGATCATGGACCCGACGATCCAGTCGATACTCGACCGCGCCGGCGCTCAGCCGGACGACGCCATCGATCTCGCCGAGGCGGCGCTGGCGCTGGCGGCGCTCGACCGGCCGCGCGGCGTCGGGTTCGACTGGTATCGCCGCCACCTCGACCAGCTGACCGGCGACGTCACCCGCGAGGCCGAGCGGGTGACCCCGGCCGAGGCGCTGACTGCGGTGCTGGCGCGGCGCTGGGGCTATGCCGGCGACGTCGACAGCTATGACGACCTGCAGAACGCCAACCTGATGCGGGTGATCGACCGGCGAAAGGGCCTGCCGGTGACGCTCGGCATCCTCTATCTGCACGTCGCCCGGGCCCAGGGCTGGACCATGGTCGGGCTGAACTTCCCGAGCCATTTCCTGGTCCGGCTTGACGCCGGCGGCGCCCGCACCATCCTCGACCCGTTCCATGCCGGGATGAATCGCGGCCCGGGCGAGCTGCGCGACCTGCTGAAGGCCGTGCTCGACGCCGGGGCCGAGCTGATGCCCGAACATTACGAGCCGGTGTCCGACCGCGACATCCTGCTGCGGCTGCAGAACAACCTGAAGGTCCGCCACATCCGCGCCGGCGATTTCGGCAAGGCGCTGGCGGTGATCGAGGCGATGCGCCGCTTCGCCCCCCTGCACGCGCCGCTGCTGCGCGAGGCCGGCATCCTCTACGCCAGGCTCGGCAACATGCGCGCGGCGATCGACGCGCTCGACCGCTACGTCTCCGCCCCGGGTGAGCCGGAGACCCAGCGCCACGAGGCGGCGATCCTGCTCCAGTCCTTCCGCACCAGCCTCAACTGAGGGCTATCATGAGCCTTGCCGTCGCCATCCAGATGGATCCGATCGAGACGATCGACATCGGCGGGGATTCGACCTTTGCCATGGCGCTGGAGGCCCAGGCGCGCGGCCATCGCCTGTGGCACTACCTGCCGCGGGCCCTGACCCTGCGCGACGGCACGCTGACCGCCAAAGCCCGGCCCCTGACCGTGCAGGCGGTGCGCGGCAACCATTTCAGCTTCGGCGAGTGGGAGACGGTCGATCTCGGCGCCGTCGACGTCATCCTGATGCGCCAGGACCCGCCCTTCGACATGGGCTACATCACCGCGACGCATCTGCTGGAGCATGTATCCAGTCGCGTCCTGGTGGTGAACGACCCGAAGGAAGTGCGCAACGCGCCGGAGAAGCTGCTGGTCACGCACTACCCGGAGCTGATGCCGCCGACGCTGATCACCTCCGACCGTGACGAGATCCGCGCCTTCCGGCGCGAGCATGGCGACATCATCGTCAAGCCGCTCTACGGC
Organism: Inquilinus limosus MP06; assembly: GCF_000767795.1. Lineage (GTDB taxonomy): Bacteria > Pseudomonadota > Alphaproteobacteria > DSM-16000 > Inquilinaceae > Inquilinus > Inquilinus limosus_E. The sequence continues at coordinate 1,529 of NZ_JANX01000796.1, forward strand.
AATGGCGGCGCCGGCGTGTTCCGCATCCGGCCGGATGACGAGAACCTGGTGTCGCTGCTCGAGGTCTATGAGCGGATGTACCGCGAGCCGATCATGATCCAGCGCTACCTGCCGGAGATCCGGAAGGGCGACAAGCGCATTATCCTGGTCGAGGGCGAGCCGGTGGGCGCCGTCAGCCGCATGCCGGCGGAGGGCGAGTCCCGCGCCAACCTGCATGTCGGCGGCCGGGCGCAGAAGACCACGCTGACCGAGCGCGAGCGCGAGATCTGCGCCCTCATCGGCCCGGACCTGCGGGCCACCGGCCAGATCTTCGTCGGCATCGATGTGATCGGCGATTACCTGACCGAGATCAACGTCACCTCGCCGACCGGCATCCACGAGATCAACCGCCTGGACGGGGTGAAGATCGAGGCCACGCTGTGGGACGCGATCGAGGCCCGGCGGGCGGGGATGGCGGGGTAGGGGGCGGCATCCTTTACGGATCTACTGGATAGCCCGAGGCCGACACGAACCGGCGCGTGTTTTCCACACTTCCCTCTCCCCTCGCGGGACCAGGGGATCTACACATCTCCGGCATGCTCCGATTGCCTCTCCCGCTTGCGGGAGAGGTCGGACATCCG
>NZ_JANX01000797.1 GCF_000767795.1 Inquilinus limosus MP06
CTGCGCGCGTCCGCGCGCGAAAAGGCTAGGCTGTTTCCGCCTGCGCCATCATCGGCGCAAAGCCCGCGAACCCCCTCCCCCTAACCCCCTCCCGCGAGGGGAGGGGGGACTCAGGTGTTTTGATCGTCCGGGCCTCCGCCGGTATCAGGCGGCGGTCTCGATCTCCTCGCCGGTCAGGTGGTCGGCATGCAGGCAATGGCCGTGGCTGTGGTCGGCCAGCACCTCGATCACCCGGCAATGGCCGATGGTGCCGTGGCGGCACTGCTCCACCATCCGCTCCAGCTCGGCCTTCAGCGCCTCCAGCCGGGCGATGCGGGCCTGCACCGCCACCAGCTGTTCCTGCGCGATCCGGTCGGCGGTGGCGCAGGGCTGGTTCGGGTCGTCCGACAGGGTCAGCAGCTGGCGGATGGCGTCCAGCGGGAAGCCCAGCTCGCGGCTGTGGCGGATGAAGGCCAGCCGGTCGCTGTGCGCCCGGCCATAGATCCGCTGGTTGCCCAGGGTCCGGGCCGCCTCCGGCATCAGGCCGATCTGCTCATAGTAGCGGATGGTCTGGACCTTGCAGCCGGTGCGGCGGGCCAGCTCGCCGATCGGCATCGCGTCGCCGCGCGCGGACATCGCAATTTTCCTCTTGAAGCTATAGTCGCTGTAGCTCCCATCTTCCCCTGCGACGGATGTTTCGGCAAGGGAGTGCGTCGCATGGCTGCGGCGAATGACGAGCGGCAGGGCACGACCCTGCGCTACCGGGTCGACGGCATGGATTGCCCCAGCTGCGTCGGCAAGCTGCAGACGGCGCTGGGCCGGATCGAGGGCGTCAGCGGCGTCGAGGTCAATTTCGCCACCGGCCTGCTGGCCTTCGGCGCGGCCGGCGCTGCCACGGATGGCCGCGCGGTCGAGGACAAGATCCGCGCCCTCGGCTTCACCCCGACCGCGATCGACGACGCTGAGCTCCGCGCGCCGGCGCCGGAGGAGGCGAAGCCCTGGTGGCGCGAGCGCAAGGCGCAGCTGGTCGGCTTCACCGGCCTGCTGCTGGCCGCGGCCTTCATCGCCGGGCAGATCGTCCCGGCCGAGGCCGAATGGGCCTATGTCGCCGCAGCGCTGATCGGGCTGGTGCCGGTGGCCCGCCGCGCCCTGACCCTGATCCGCTCCGGCTCGCCCTTCAGCATCGAGACGCTGATGGCCGTCGCCGCCATCGGCGCCATCGCCATCGGCGCGGCGTCCGAGGCGGCGGTGGTGGTGTTCCTGTTCGCCGTCGGCGAGCTGCTGGAGACTGTCGCCGCCGGCCGCGCCCGCCAGGGCATCAAGGCGCTGGTGTCGCTGGTGCCGCGCACCGCGCAGCGCGAGGCGAACGGCATCCTGAGCACCGTCGCGGTCGACGACCTGGCGATCGGCGACATCGTGCTGGTCCGCCCCGGCGACCGGGTGCCGGCCGACGGCACCATCGTCGACGGCGCGTCGGAGCTGGACGAGGCGCCGATCACCGGCGAATCCGTGCCGGTGGCCAAGGCGGCGGGCGACGCCGTCTATGTCGGCAGCATCAATGCCGGCGGCGTGCTGCGCCTGCGGGTCACCCGGGCGGCGGCGGACAACACCATCGCCCGCATCATCCACATGGTCGAGACGGCGCAGTCCAGCAAGGCGCCGACCGCCCGCTTCATCGACCGCTTCAGCGCCTGGTACACCCCGGCCGCCATGGCCGTGGCCGGGCTGGTGATCACGGTGCCGCCCCTCTTCTTCGGCGGCGACTGGACGGTCTGGACCTATCGCGGCCTGTCGCTGCTGCTGATCGCCTGCCCCTGCGCCCTGGTGCTGTCGACCCCGGCGGCCATCGCCTCCGGCATCGCCGCCGGCACCCGCCGCGGCCTGCTGCTGAAGGGCGGGGCGGCGCTGGAGATGCTGGGCAGGGTCAAAGCCGTGGCCTTCGACAAGACCGGCACGCTGACCGTCGGCCGGCCGCAGGTCACCGACATCGTCGCGCTGGAGGGCAGCGAGGCCGCGGTGCTGGCCGAGGCGGCGGCGGTCGAGAGCGGCTCCAGCCACCCGCTGGCCCGCGCCATCCTCGAGGCCGCTTCCGCCCGCACGATCGCCGTGCCGGCCGTGACCGAGGCCGCGGCCATCGCGGGCAAGGCGATGCTGGGCCGGGTC
>NZ_JANX01000798.1 GCF_000767795.1 Inquilinus limosus MP06
CGCGGCGCCAGCGCGCTGGTGTGGCGCTTGCCCGTCCCGTTCTCGCCGCTGCGGGCCGGGCGGCGGACCGCCGCCCGGGACCGGCCGTCGCCGGCCGGCCCCGACAGCGGGATCAGGCCGCCTGCGCCGTGATCGTCGAGACCCTGTCCAGCGCGCCGGCCACGGCATTCTCGGCCACGTCCGGGCCGTAGGCCACGCCTTCGACCGCGATGCTCTCGACATCGGTCAGGCCGATGAAGCCGAGCAGGTGGCGCAGATAGGGCTCCTGGAAGTCATAGGCCTTGGCCGGACCGTCGGAATAGACGCCGCCATAGGCCTCGACCAGGTAGACCTTCTTGCCGCCGGGGACCAGGCCGTGCACGCCGGTCTCGTCGTAGCGGAAGGTGACGCCGGCGCGCATCAGGTGGTCGAACCAGCTCTTCAGCGTCGAGGCGAGGCCGAAATTGATCATCGCCGAGGCGATGACGATGACATCGGCGGCGAACAGCTCCTGCGCCAGGGTGTCGGCCAAGGCCAGCGCCGCCTGCTGCGCCGGGCTGCGCGCCTCGGCCGGCAGGGCCTGGGCGGCGACGAAATCCTCGCCGATATGGGGCAGCGGCTGCACCGCCAGGTCGCGGCGGACGACGGTGCCGGCCGGGGACTGCGCCTGCAGCCGGTCGACCAGCGCGGTGGCGACCTTGGTCGACAGCGAGGCGCCGCCGCGCGGGCTGGAGGTGACGAACAGGATACGGCTCATCGGAACGGGTCCTCATGGTCGAGGGGCAGGGGATGGGCCGGCCGGCCGATGGGAGGCTCCCGGGTTGATCGGACCTGGGGGTAGTCACATTTAGTGACCGAGGCTAAATTGATGACCGCCCGTGAGCCGCGCAAGGAGGCACATTTTTGGAACCCAGCAACACCCATGATCCCGCCCACGACCAGTGCCGGGCGGTCAGCGACGTGCTGGCCCGGGTCGGCGACAAATGGACGGTGATGGTGGTCGGGCTGCTGTCGGACGGGCCGATGCGCTTCAACGAGCTGCGCCGGACCATCGGCGGCATCTCGCAACGCATGCTGACGCTGACCCTGCGGGGGCTGGAGCGGGACGGGCTGGTGACCCGCACCGTGTTCCCGACGATCCCGCCGCGGGTGGAGTATGCGCTGACCGATCGCGGCGTCACGCTGATCGAGCCGCTGAAGGCCCTGTTCGCCTGGGCGACCGAGCACAATGCGGCGATCGAGCAGTCGCGGAAAATGTTCGACGCGGAGAAGCCGGGCGCCGAGGTGCCGCACCCGCCGCGCAAGGTGCCCCCTCTGGTCCGGCCGCGGCCGGCGGCGATGGCCGATTTTGACGCGAGCGGGCGGACCGGCCGCTGAGCTGAAGGACAGGCAAAAGAAAACCCCGCCGGCTTACGCGCGGCGGGGTTTTCGCGACCCGGATCCGGGGGAGGAAACGGACCGGGTGCCTCCGGTCGTGCCGATCACGCGGCGCGACGGATGACCGAGTCTTCGTTCGCGGCCACGGCCACGGTCGGGCGCAGCACGGCGACATTGTCGGTGGAGACGCGGGTGTCACGGGCGGCACGGGCCAGCCGCTCCATGATGGTGCCGCGGTTCATGCCGATATCGGCCAGCAGGCGGTCATCGAGCTGCATCAGGGCAGCATAGGCACGACGACGCTCCCAGGCGGCGACAAGCTTGTTGATCAGGTTCACTTCAGCATTTCCTTCTTCACGTGCCGCGTCCAGCGAGAGGTTCGCGGCGCGGTGTGCGTTGCATCGCACGAGCCGATATATGCGCTTACGGTAGCTATGCTTCCACCCCTGCTCTTCGCACCGCAGCAATGCATCGCCTGCATTGCCTGACATTTAGGCGCCGCCTCTGCCCAGCTTCTGCCTTGATGGCCGGGATTCGCCGCAATTCCGCCGCAAAGCGTCATGCTGCGGTGCAAACCGACCGAGCAGGGCCTGCCCGATGGATGGGCGTCGGAAGATGTTAAGTGTGATTACCATCACACTCCGATGTGGCGCTCCGGCAGGGTCAGGCCGTCGGCCAGGTGCCGGGCCAGCAGCTCGCCGGCGGGGCCCAGGCCGGGGGCGCGGTGCAGGCGGATATCGGCGTCCGGCAGTGGCGGCAGGCCGTCGCGGTCGCCCAGGCGCC
>NZ_JANX01000799.1 GCF_000767795.1 Inquilinus limosus MP06
ACACCGTGGTGCGCTACGCCTCGGTCACCAAGCATGTCTTCGCGGCGCTGGCTCTGTGCCATGGCGGGATCGGGCTGGAGGATTCGCTCGGCCACCTGCTGCCCTCCCTGCGCGGCGACCTGGCGGCGGTCACCGCCGGCCGGGCGCTGGACATGACCGGCGGCCTGCCGGATCTCGGCGAGACCCTGTCGCTGCTCGGCGTGCCGCAGGGCGCGGCGGTGAGCCGGGAGGAGAGCCTGGAGGTCCTGTACCGGCTCACGGATCTCAACTTCCCGTCGGGGCACGAGATCTCCTACTCCAACACCGGATACCGGCTGCTCGACGCGGCGTTGCTGCGGCGCGGCGTCGGCTTCGCCGATCTGGTGCGCGACCGCATCGCCGGGCCGCTCGGCATCGGCTTCCGGGTGCCGGAGACCTGGGTCGACCCGATCCGCGGCCTCGCCCCCGGCTACTGGAAGGGCGGCAGCGGCGCCTGGCAGCTCGCCACCTCGGGCCGGCACCTCTCGGCCTCGGGCTGCCTCACCGGCAGCCTGCACGACCTGGTGCGATGGCAGCAGGCGGTGCTGGCTGATCGCGGGCCGGGGCAGGGCGTGCTGGCCCGGCTCGGCGCCACCCGTCACCTCGCCGACGGGCGGCCGACCGGCTACGGTCTCGGCCTCGCCTGGACGCGGCTCGGTGCGCGCCGGCTGGTCGGGCATGGCGGCTCGCTGCTCGGCTACAAGACCCACTTCCTCTTGGACCCGGAGCAGGGCGTCGGCGCCGCCGTGGTCTCGAACCGCGAGGACACGGTCTCGCACGGCACGGCGCTGAAGCTGATGGCGGCGCTGCTGGGCGAGGACCTGCCGCAGCGCGGAGCCGCGATCCCGGACGGGCTGTATGTGGCCGAGCAGGGGCCGGAATGGCTGGAGCTGAAGGACGGCGTCGCCAGCTTCCTCGGCACCGGCGAGACGCTGTATCCCGGCGAGGATGGCTGGTGGGTCTCGCTCTCCGCCCATTTCCCGATGCGGCTGCGCTGGACGGGGGAGGCGGTGGAGGGCGAGATCGGCCACGCCGCGCGCCGCTTCTGCCCGATCGCGCCGGATGGCGTGCTGGACCGGGTGCAGGGCGAATGGCGCTGCCCCGAGTTCCATGCCGGCTTCACCATCGCCGGCGAAAGGCTGCAGCTGGGCGCCGGCCCGGTCCGGATCTCGGCGCCGCTGCTGCCGCTCGGCGGTGGCCGGCTGCTGGCCGAGGGCCGGGAAGGCGCCTGGCCGCTGCGCATCGGCCTGGCCGTCGACGGCGACACCGTCCGGCTGGCGCTGAACCGCAGCCGGGTGCTGCGCTTCCGGCGGGGATAGGGGGGGCGGAACGGCCGAGCGCCGCGTCCCGTTGCCTCGGCGGAGGGGGCTGCCGAGGAGACGATGCGATGCCGCAGGCCCGTCAATGGACTCTCACCGCGCTGTTCGATGCCCGGAAGGATGCGGAGGATGCGGTCGGGCGCCTGATCGCCAGCCGCATCCCGAAGGACCGGATCCGCCTGGTGCCGGGCAATGAGATCGACCCGAAGGACGATCCCGAGGCCTGGCACGAGGAGGAGCCCACGCCGCAGCAGCGCATGGGGATCCTCGAATCCCTGCGCGGCCTGTTCTTCCCGGACGACGAGCGCTTCACCTATGGCGAGCACCTCCGCCGCGGCTGCTATCTCGTCTCCGTCCAGGTCACGGATGCGGAGCATGACCGCGCGCTCGACATCCTGGACGACGAGGGCACGGTCGACATGGATGCGCGCGAGGACCACTGGCGCGCCGGCGGCTGGTCCGGCCCGGTGGTGCCGCTGAGCGCGGCCAATGAGGACGACACCCTCTGGCGCCGCGACGCGGAGCGCAGCCGGCCGCGCGTCCGCTCCTATGTCGGCGCCGTCGCCGGGGCGAACACCGCGAGCTGACGGTCTTTCCGGATGCTCCCGATCGCGCCATGATCCCCGGGCCGGGGCCCGGAAGGGGCGGCCGCCGGCGGAGCGAAAGGACATCCGATGCAACCGACCATCGCCATCATCGCCCCCGGGGCGATGGGCAGCGGCGTCGCGCGGCGCCTGGCCGACCATGGCGCCGCCGTGCCGACCTTGCTCGACGGCCGCAGCGCCGCCACCGTCGCC
>NZ_JANX01000800.1 GCF_000767795.1 Inquilinus limosus MP06
CGCCAGGGTCGAGGTGAAGCGAACCGCGCCGCCCGGCGCGTCGGTGCCGCCGTGACCACGTCTCGTAGCCGGCCGCGGCGGGGTGCGCTGCGAAGGCGCCGAGCAGGGCGGTGGCGAGCAGGATCTGCGGCAGCCGACCGGCGGCCGGTGCCTTGCGTTCACGAAACATGATGAGGTCCTCGGGGTGCGGGAGCGGGCGTCAGGCCGCGCTCTGGCCGCCATCCACGATGATGGCTTGGCCGTTGACGTAGGAGGCCCGGTCCGACAGCAGGAACAGGGCGACCTGCGCGATCTCCTCCGGCTCCGCCAGGCGGTTCAGCGGAATGCCGACGGCGAGGGGGTGGGATTCGGTGCCGTCCGGGTTCTTGACGATCCGGCCCCGGGTCATCTCGGTGCGGGTGATCGACGGGTTGACCGAATTCACCCGGATGCCGTGCGGCCCCAGCTCCACCGCCGCGGCGCGGGCGAGCGAGACGATGCCGCCCTTGGTGGCGCTGTAGATCGAGATGCCGGGCGCGGCGATGCCGGCCAGCACCGAGCCGTTGAACAGGATCGCCCCGCCGCCGCCCTGTGCCTTCATCTGCGCGGCCTCGGCCTTCAGCGCGAAGAAATGAGCCTTGAGGTTGGTGTCGACCAGGCTGTCCCAGCGGTCCTCGTCGAGCGCCTCGAGCGGCCCGCCGCCGGAGATGCCGGCATTGTTGAAGGCGACGTCCAGCCGGCCGAAGCGCGCCACCACCTGCTCGACGATGCCGGGGATGCCGTGGATCCGCGTCAGGTCGGCCGGGATGAACAGCGCCTCGCCGCCCGCCGCCGCGATCTCTGCGACCACGGCCTCGCCCTCCGCCGCCCGCCGCCCGGTCAGCGCCACCTTGGCGCCCTCGCGGGCGAACAGCACGGCACTGGCGCGGCCGATGCCCGAGGTGCCGCCGGTGACCAGGGCCACCTTGCCATCCAACAGTCCCATTCGATCGCTCCTTCAGATGACGATCATCATTTCATGGATCGTTAGATGATGCCGATCATCCACTTTGCAAGGGCAAGGCAGACACCGCCTGCCAGTTGAGAATGGATTGCATTCTCGGTACATTCGTCCTGTCGAATGCGGACCGCGGGGTGTCGTGAAGAAGCTGTCTCGGATCCTCGCGGCCTTCGGGGCCGAGGCGCCCGGCATGGAGGCCGGCCTGCAGGGCCGGGTGCGCTGCCGCGCGCGGTCCGCCGACATCCTGCAGGACGCCTGGGTGAAGCTGGCCGATATGAGCGCGGACGCGGCGGTGGAGAACCCGCAGGCCTATGTCCGCCGCACGGTGCGCAACGCCGCCACCGACCATCTTCGCAAGGAACGGCGGCGCGCGGCGATCGACCGGGAGGTGTACGACCTGCTGTGGGACGGCGCCGACGAGATGTCGCCGGAACGCATCGCGATGGGCCGCGAGGCGGTGGCGGCGCTGGAGAAGGCCCTGGCGGAGATGCCGGAGCAGAGCCGGCGGGTGTTCCTGATGAACCGCTTCGAGGGCAGGACCCACCGCCAGATCGCGCGCGATCTGGGCGTGTCCGAGACCACGGTCTATTATCATATCCGCCGTGTGCTCGAGCGTCTGTCGGAACTGCGCGGCAGTTTGGCCGACTGAGGCAGATCCCCTTTTCGCGCGTCTAGGGAGTAGAAGGGGGAATCGCCCTCCGCCTGCCGCCGCGAGCCGATGGACACCGACGACAACGCCCAGGAAAGCAGGATCGCCAGGGACGCGCGCGACTGGGTGGTCCGGCTCGCCTCGGGCACGGCGACCGAGGCCGACCTGGCCGCGTTCCGGGCCTGGCGGCAGGGCTCGCCGGCGCATGACCGCGCCTTCACGCGGGAGCGCGCCTTCTGGCGGCAACTGCAGGCGCTGGCGCCGGAGGCGTCGCCGGCCGCGGAGCCCCGACCCGGGCGGAGGGGCTTCGGCCGTCGTGCCGTGCTCGGCGGCGGCGCGATGCTGGCCGCCGGCGTGGCCGGTGTCGCCCTGGCGCCGCGGCTGGCGCTGCTGTGGCGGGCCGACCACCGCACCGGCATCGGCGAGCAGGCGCGGATCCCGCTGCCGGACGGCTCCACCGTGCTGCTCAACACCGACAGCGCCATCGCGCTCGGCTTCCGT
>NZ_JANX01000801.1 GCF_000767795.1 Inquilinus limosus MP06
AGAGGTCGGAGGCGCTTGCGCCTCCGGGTGAGGGGGTTTTGTCGAGGCCTGGGCCCGCCCTCACCCGGTCCCGCTGCGCGGGCCCGACCTCTCCCGCCAGGCGAGACATTTTCATAACGCCTCACCCCTCGCCGTCATTGCGAGGAGCGAAGCGAAGCAATGACGTGTTCAGAATTCTGAAAGGGTCTCGCCAGGCGGGAGAGGCAATCTGTTCGTAGGCCCGGCGCGAAGCGACGGGGGAGGAGGTTTCGTCGAGGCCGAGACGTTATGAGCCGACGCGGATCCGGACCGCCTCAGCGGGTCGGGACCGGCACGTCCTTGGAATAGTCGTAGAAGCCGCGCTTGGTCTTGCGGCCGAGCCAGCCGGCCTCGACGTATTTCACCAGCAGCGGGCAGGGCCGGTACTTGCTGTCGGCCAGGCCGTCATACAGGACGTTCATGATCGACAGGCAGGTGTCGAGGCCGATGAAATCCGCCAGCTCCAGCGGGCCCATCGGGTGGTTGGCGCCCAGCTTCATCGAGGTGTCGATCGCCTCGACCGAGCCCACGCCCTCATACAGGGTGTAGACCGCCTCGTTGATCATCGGCAGCAGGATGCGGTTGACGATGAAGGCCGGGAAATCCTCCGACACCGCCGGGGTCTTGCCCAGCTTCAGCGCCAGGTCGCGGATCGCCTCATAGGTCGCGTCGTCGGTGGCGATGCCGCGGATGATCTCGACCAGCTTCATCACCGGCACGGGATTCATGAAATGCATGCCGATGAAGCGCTCGGGCCGGTCGGTGGTCGCCGCCAGGCGGGTAATCGAGATCGAGCTGGTGTTGGTCGCCACCATCGCCCGCTCGTTCAGATGCGGCACCAGCTGCTTGAAGATCTCGCGCTTGATCGCCTCGTTCTCGGTCGCGGCCTCGACCACGAGGTCGCAATCCTTGAACGCCTGGTACTCCGACGCCGTATGGATCCGGGCCAGCACCGCCGGCTTCTCCTCGGCCGTCAGCTTGCCGCGGCCGATCAGCCGGTCGACATGGCCCTCGATCGACTCCCGCGCCCGCTCCAACGCCTTCGCATCGACGTCCATGAGCCGGATGGTGAAGCCGCTCTGGGCGCCGACCTGGGCAATGCCGCTGCCCATCTGCCCTGCGCCGATGACGCCGATCGTCTGGATCATGCCTGGGTTCCGCTCCGAACGTCCCTGTCCCGCATGCCGCCCGCATTGGTGCGGTGCAGCAAAGAGGTCGAACGATAGTGATGTCCGACAGAGCTTGTCAACGCGACTGCCGCCCGCGCAAGCATCTTGCCCAAGCTGTGAGCAGACAGGCTCAACGATGCGCTCCGGGAACCCAGAGGACATCGTCCTTGCCGTCGTCGTTCATCCTTCGGGCCAGGACGAAGAGATGGTCGGACAGGCGATTGGCGTATTTCAGCGCCTCGGGGTTCACCGCCTCGACCGCCATCAGCGCCGAGACCAGCCGCTCCGCCCGCCGCACCACCGTGCGGGCGTGGTGCAGATGGGCCGCGGCGGCGCTGCCGCCCGGCAGCACGAAGCTGTTCAGCGGCGCCAGGGACGCGTTCATGGCGTCGATCTCGCGCTCCAGCCGCGCCACCTGCGCCGCAGTGACCCGCAGCGGCGGATATTTCGGCTCCTTCTCCTCCGGCGTCGCCAGGTCGGCGCCGAGATCGAACAGGTCGTTCTGGATCCGGCCGAGCATGGCGTCGGCCTCGCCGTCCATGTGCAGCCGGGCCAGGCCGATCACGGCGTTGGCCTCGTCCACCGTGCCGTAGGCCTCGACCCGAAGGTCATGCTTGGCCACCCGCCGGCCGCCCACCAGCGAGGTCTGCCCGGCGTCGCCGCCGCGGGTGTAGATCCGGGTCAGCGTGACCATCGGCGTCGCCCGCTCAGGATGTCCACAGCGCCAGCACGAAGAACAGGATGGCCAGGGCCTGGAAGCCGATGCGCGCCTGCATCAGCTTGTTGCCCCATTTCCGGTTGAACGGGCCGCTCTGCGCCATGCCGAACACGCCGGTGGCCAGCGAGGCGACCACCCCGATCATGCAGATCACGGCGAGGATGAGGAAGACGGTGCTCATGCCAGTGACTATAGGCCGCCCCCGGGGAGCCGCACAGGG
>NZ_JANX01000802.1 GCF_000767795.1 Inquilinus limosus MP06
GAGCGGCTCCAGCCCGGCCGCTTGTCCCAGCGCCGATAGGCTACCCGGCGGCGGCACCGCCGGCGATGGCGGAGGGCTTGCCGCCGACCGGCACGTCCAGCCCCTGCTTCAGGCTGTTCAGGTAGAATTCGCGGATCCGGCCGTTCTCCGGATCGCTGACGAAAGCGCTGTTGCCGATGATGGCGACCGCCGGGGCCGGCGTCGCCGCATCCCAGGCGCAGTCGAAGGCCGGCACGGCGTCGAACTCGGCCACCGCCTTCCACTCCGGTGCGATATCGTAGACCCGCAGCTTGCCATCCTGGGTCAGGTTGACGACGCGCCTGCCGTCATTCGTCACCTCGTACTGGCAGACCGCCTGGCCGGCGGGGATCGGGAACACGTCGGCGGCGGCGAGCGCGTCGGCCGTCGGATCGATCCGCAGCAGCGCCTCGAAGGGCCGGCCGTTCTCGCCGCCATAGTTGGCGACCAGATAGCGGCCGGCCGCGCGGCCCTTGATCGTGCTGGCGCGGCGGCCGTCGGGATAGGCCAGCTTGCGCGAGCCCCAGGCCCCGTCCGGTCCCGGCCCGATCACCAGAACACCGCCGTCGCTGGCGGCGCTGCCCTCGATCCGCGGGTTGCAGCCGAAGACATGGGTCTCCCCCAGCGCGGCATGGCCGTGGAACTCCTTGCAGGAGCGATCGGAGTCCGACGCGTCGTTGAAGGAAGCGACCGCTTTCCAGCCCTGGGACCGGTCGAGGATCTCGAAGCCGTTCGGCCGAGACGAGACGCTGCGGTCGTCGCCCTTGGCATAGGCCTCCTTCGAGACCGAGACGAGGAACCGGTCGCCGCCGAGCGGCACCGCGATGCCATGCTGCGGCGCGGGTGCCGGCCAGACTTCAGGCTCCGCCGTGCCGCGGTCCAGCGCGTCGAGGCGGAGCGCCACGATCTTAGGGTCGCTCTTGCCCAGCCAGGGACGCTGCCCGTCGAAGAAGACGGTCAGCCAGCCCTTCTCCGACACCACATGGGACGGCTTGTCGCCGGTGAGGACGAGGTCGAGCAGCCGGACCTCGCCCTTCTCGATGTCGAAATGATCCTCATGCGATTCGAAGAACAGGCCGCTGTCCAGCAGCCGGATGGTGCCGGCATCGTCGCCGGTGCGGATCACCACGAAGCGCCCGCCCTCGGTGCCGATCAGCGCCGGATCGGCCTTGGTGATCGGGAAGCTGTGGGTGACCTTGCCGGTGTCGAGGTCGAGCACGCTGACCACCGGGGCCTCGTGGTCGGCAAACACCAGCCGGCCGCGCGAGGTGTGGTCATGGGCGGCCGCCGGATCGGCGGTGAGGGCGAGCGCGGCCAGCAGCGCTCCGGCAACGGTCCAGCGGGGTCTGGTCATGTCGGGGAATCCTGGGAAATCGTTAACAGAAATTAATGTTATAACATATCAATCCGAATCGACAAGGCATCCTCAGCCTCTCCCTTCCCGCCATTGCGAGCGCAGCGAAGCAATCCAGGGGCGGCTCGCACCGGCCCCTGGATTGCTTCGTCGCTTCGCTCCTCGCAATGACGGCCTTGCCTTGAAGCCCAGCCCTCAGACCTCGATCTGAATTTTTGCCGACAGCAGTTCGGATCGCTCGGCCCTGGTGCCGACCAGGATCTCAATCTCACCGGCCTCCAGCACCGGCTTCAGGTCCAGGCCCGGGAACGCCAGCGCGTCGGCGGCCAGCGCCAGGCTCAGCACCTGCTTCTGGCCGGGGGCCAGCGCCGCCTTGGCCATGCCCTTCAGCTCCAGCAGCGGCCGGGCCACGCTGGCCACCGGGTCGTGGATGAACAGCAGCACCGTCTCCTCGCCCGGCACCGCGCCGGTGTTGGTCACGGTCACCTCGACCGTCAGCGTCTCGCCCGGGCGCAGCATCGACGCCGAAAGGCGCAGGTCGCCCAGGGCGAAGCGGCTGTAGGACAGGCCGTGGCCGAAGGGGAATTGCGGGGACGTCGGGATGTCGATGTATTTGCTGGTGTAGTGCTGGTCCGGATCGGTCGGGCGGCCGGTGTTGCGCTCGCCGAAATAGATCGGCACCTGGCCGACATCGCGCGGCCAGGTCACCGGCAGCCGGCCGGACGGGTTGACCGCGCCGGTCAGCACGTC
>NZ_JANX01000803.1 GCF_000767795.1 Inquilinus limosus MP06
ATTTCATCGCCGCGCCGATGCTGGTGGCCGAGAGCGACATGATCCTGTCGCTGCCGCGCCGGCTGGCGCGCCGCGTCGCCGCCACGGCGCCGATCGAGGTGCTGGAGCTGCCGCTCGAGGCCGAACGCTTCACCGTGTCGATGATCTGGCACGAGCGGCGGCAGGACGACCCGGCCCATGCCTGGCTGCGCCGGCAGCTGGCGGACTCGGCGCGCGACGCGACCCGGGATTGAGCGCGGAGAGCCCGCGCCCCCGGGCTCAGAAGTCCGAGCAGCGGCCGTTCACGTCCCAGTCGCCGTAGCGGGTCGGCTCCGGCCCCTTCGGGCCGCCGATCTCGCCGGGCGGCTGGGGCACGATCTCGACCGGCGCGCCGGTGCGCGGGTCGATGCGCTCGGCCAGTTCCTGCGGCGACAGCGGCTTGGGGGTCTCGGTCCTGCTCATCCCCCGGATATGGCCCTGCCTCGCCACGGTGTCCAGGCTTGATCGGAAGCGGGCCGGGGCCATTTCATCCGGGACGAGACGGACGGAGGAATTGATGTCGGGCTATATCCGCACGGCGATGCTGCTGGCGGCCCTCACCGCGCTGTTCATGGCGGCGGGCTGGCTGCTGGGCGGGCAGGGCGGAATGATGATCGCGCTTCTGGTGGCGGTGGGCATGAACCTGTTCGCCTACTGGAACGCGGACAAGATGGTGCTGCGCATGCACAATGCGCGCGAGGTCGATGCCCGCACCGCGCCCGACTTCTACAATCTGGTCGCAAGGCTGGCCGAGCAGGCGCAACTGCCGATGCCGCGGGTCTACATCATCGACACCGACCAGCCGAACGCCTTCGCCACCGGCCGCAACCCGCAGAACGCAGCCGTGGCCGCCACCACCGGCCTGCTGCGCCGGCTGTCGGCGGAAGAGGTGGCGGGCGTGATGGCGCATGAGCTGGCGCATGTCCGCAACCGCGACACGCTGATCATGACGATCACCGCCACCATCGCCGGCGCCCTGTCGATGCTGGCGAATTTCGGCCTGTTCTTCGGCGGCGGCGACAACCGCAACAACCCGCTCGGCTTCATCGGCGTGATCCTGACCGTGATCCTGGCGCCGCTCGCCGCCATGCTGGTGCAGATGGCGATCAGCCGCAGCCGTGAGTACGAGGCCGACCGGGTCGGGGCCGAGATCTGCGGCCGGCCGCTGTGGCTGGCCTCGGCCCTGGAAAAGATCGAGGCGTTCTCGCAGCGGATCGACTACGGTGCGGCGGAGCGGAACCCCGCCACCGCCCACATGTTCATCATCAATCCCCTGCACGCCCATGCGGTCGACAGCCTGTTCTCGACTCACCCGAAGACCGCGAACCGCGTCGCCGCGCTCCAGCGCATGGCGGGCCTCGCGCAGGGCCAGGGCCGCGGGCCCTGGGGCTGAGGCCTCCGGCCTCCTGATCGCCTCCCAAGCCCCATCGAGTCCCCCCTCCCCCTGCGGGAGGGGGGTAGGGGAGGGGGTTGTCGATCGAAGAGAGCCGGCCCTGCCGGATTGAGAGATTCCGGCTGTCGGGCTGCGGAACCGGGGCCTGTGCTTACGGCGCGAACCCCTCCCCTGCCCCCCTCCCGCGAGGGGAGGGGGGACTACTGACCTTTCCTGTCGGGTCCGGGTGGCGCTCGGGGCCCATCCATGACCGCCGAGGCCGCCTCCGCCCCTCGCGCCAACGGGCGGGCCGCGATCTTCGGCTGGTGTCTCTACGACTGGGCGATGAGCGCCTTCAACACCCTCATCGGCACCTTCGTCTTCTCCGCCTATTTCAGCAAAGGGATCGTCGGCGACCCCGTTCGCGGCACCGAGCTGTGGGGCAACGCCATCGGCATCGCGGGCGGCGCCATCGTCCTGCTGAGCCCGATCCTCGGCGCGGTCGCCGATCATGGCGGGCGGCGCAGGGCCTGGCTCGCCGCCTGCGTCGTCGCGGCCGTGGTGCCGACGGCGCTGCTCTGGTTCATGGCGCCGGACCCGTCCTGGATCCTGCCGGCGATGCTGCTGGTCGTCGTCGCCACCATCGCCTTCGAGCTGTCGTCCGTCTTCTACAACGCGCTGCTGATCGACGTGGCCCCGCCCGGCATGCTCGGCCGCGTCTCCGGCT
>NZ_JANX01000804.1 GCF_000767795.1 Inquilinus limosus MP06
GATGATCGCGGCGCCGGCGGCGACCAGCAGCAGCCCGCCGGCCAGCAGGCGGCGGGGCCGTGCCGGTCGACCGCGACACCCATCACCGGCGCCATCGCCGCCATCACGCACAGCGCCAGCGCGCCGGCTCCCGACAGGAAGGCGCGGTCCCAGCCCAGCTCCGTCTCGATCGCCGGCATCGACAGGCCGAGCACGGCGCGGACCGAGAAGGACAGCGCCAGCGCCGTGAAGCCGATGCCGACCAGGATCCAGCGGCCGCCCGATGCCTGTTCCGGCATGATGTGCTCCTTGCAGATCGGCTAAAGTCTCTCTCGACCGGTGGGGCCGCAGCAAACGAGATTCCGTGCGGTTTGGGTTTAGAACGGCTAAATTGGAGCCATGACCGGACCGCTCCCTCTCCTCGGCCTGCGGACCTATGCCGAGATCGGCCGGCGCGGCAGCGTCAAGGCGGCGGCCGAGGCCATGGGCGTGACCCCCGGCGCGGTCAGCCAGCAGCTGAAGCTGCTGGAGCAGCGCCTGGGCCTGGCGCTGTTCGCGCGCGACCGCCAGGGCCTGCGCCTCACCGAGCTCGGCGCCCGGGCGCATCCGCTGGTGCAGCGCGGCTTCGACCAGCTGGCCGAGGCGCTGGAGCTGCTGGCGGCGGAGGGACGGCGGGAGACGCTGACGGTCAGCACCGCCCCGGCCTTCGCCGCCTCCTGGCTGGTGCCGCGGCTGGGCCGCTTCACCGCCCGCCATCCCGGCATCGAGGTGCGGGTCGAGGCGACCACGGCGCTGTCCGATCTCGGCCGGGTCGATGTGGTGCTGCGCCACGGCCTGGGCCGCTGGCCCGGGCTGGAATCGGAGCCGCTGCTGGCGCCGCGGCTGCTGCCGGTGGCCGGCCCGGACCTGCTGCGCCGAGGCCCGACGATCGCCGGGCCGGCGGATTGCCTGGCCTATCCGCTGCTGCAGGACGGCGACCGCGCCGACTGGCGGCTGTGGCTGGCGGCGCAGGGGATCGAGGATGCGCGGGCGGAGCGCGGCCCGGCCTTCGACAGCGACCTGCTGCTGGTGCGGGCGGCGATCGCCGGCCAGGGGCTGGCGCTGATTCGCGACCTCTATGTCGAGGAGGAGATCGCCGCCGGCCGCCTGGCGCTGGCGCTCGACCGGCCCTGGCCGACCCGCTTCGCCTATTACGTCGCCGCCCGGCCGGCGATGTGGCGGACGCCGAAGCTGACCGCCTTCCGCGCCTGGCTTGCCGAGGAGGTGCACGGGGCCGAGGACGGGGCGGCAGAAGCGGCAGGGGGCGGCGGATGAGCGGGCGACCGGCCGCCGTTACGCCCTCGCGTTGCGATCGGAACCTGTGGTTCACTGCCGCCACCACGACATCCGGGGACCTTCGGCCATGACCACGCCGCGCTTCATCCTGCACCATGCGCCGCGCTCTCGCTCCGCCCGCATCCTGTGGCTGCTGGAGGAGACAGGGGTGCCCTTCGACATCGCGTCGCACGACTTCGCCAAGGCGACGCACAAGGACCCCGCCTATCTCGCCATCAACCCGGCCGGCAAGGTGCCGGCGCTGGTCGACCGCGGCCCGGCCGGGGACTGGTCGCCTCCGGCGGTGGTGACCGAGAGCGCCGCAATCTGCGCCTATGTCGCCGACGCCGTGCCTGAGGCAGGGCTGGCGCCGCCGGTCGGCTCGCGCGAGCGCGCCGCCTATGCCACCTGGATCGGCTTCTGTCCCTCGGTGCTGGAGCCCGCCTTCGCCGATTCGGTGTTCCCGCGGCGCGAGGATCCGCCGGCCCGCTCCATCGGCTGGTGTACCTATCCCGAGGCGCTGCAGCGGATCGAGGCGGCGCTGCAGGACGCGGGACCGTATCTGCTCGGAGCCCGTTTCAGCGCCGCGGACGTGCTGATCGGGTCGGTGCTGCAATGGCTGAAGGGCTGGGGCAAGCTGCCGGAATCGCCGGCGCTCTCGGCCTATCTCGCCACGCTGGCCGCGCGTCCGGCGGTGCAGCGCGCCCAGGCCCGGGACGCGGCGCCGGCGGCTGCATGATCCTGCGCCCTGCGGTCCTTTCCGACGCGCCGGCCCTGGCGGCGCTGCATGTCGCGGTCTGGCGCGACACCTATCGCGACCT
>NZ_JANX01000805.1 GCF_000767795.1 Inquilinus limosus MP06
ATGGAGCGCTACCTCGACGCCCTGCGCCGCGCCGGGCTGCCGGAATAGGTGCATGTCGAATCCGGCGCCGGCCGGACGACCAGGGGTGGAACCGAGGGAGGCCCGCAATGCGCTATCTGCTGATCGTCCATGTCGACCGCGACCTGACCGGGCGGCTGTCGCCCGAGGAGGGCCGCGACCTGGTGCGCCGCTGCATGGCCGAGGACGACGCGCTGCGCCGCAGCGGCCATCTCGTCGCCTGCGGCCCGGTGGCCGAGCCGGAGACCGCCCGGATCGTGCGGCGCCGCGGCGACGCGACCTCGGTCACCGACGGGCCCTATGCCGAGACCAAGGAGCATCTCGGCGGCTTCGTCCTGATCGAGGCGCGGGACATGGAGGAGGCGGTGGCCATCGCCGCCCGGTCGCCGATGGCGGCGATGGGCGCGATCGAGGTGCGCGAGCAGCCGCCGCTGGAGTGAGGGTAGGCACCGCCGACGGGGCGGCCGCCCGGGCTCAGGGCCCGCGCGGCGCCAGGTCCTTGACGAAGTGGAAGCCGCTGATGCGGTAGCCCTGGCGGAAGTAGAAGCGGTGGGCGCGCTCGCGCTGGCAGGAGGAGTTCAGCCCCACGCCCGGGCAGCCCAGCGCCAGCGCCCTCCGCTCCAGCCAGTCGAGCAGCGTACGGCCGTGGCCGCGCGACCGCCGGGCCTCGTCGGTCACCAGATCGTCGACCTCGAAACGTCGGCCGCCATAGGTTGTGGGATAGGTGCGCCACACCGCGATCGCCGCCACCGCACCCTCATCGACCAGTTGGGCCATGGCCACGCCCTCGGCCAACATCCGCTCGATCGTGCCGGCATAATCCGCCGGCAGCTTCGGGCGCAGCTGGCGGTGCAGCGCCTCCCCCGCCAGCAGCCAGGCGCGGCGGTCGGGCGGCGGCGGCAGCTCCGCCCCCGCGGCATCGATCCGCTGCAGCGCCATGGTCACGCCTTTCCCGCCCGGCGGGCGCGCACCTGGTCCGGCAGGCCATCATGGTCGCCCATCGGCCGCGCCGGCACGTCGTCCCACCAGTCGGTCCGCAGCGGCTTCCGCTCCGGGTTGCGCGGGTAGTAGATCCGGTTGTCGGCGCGCGGCGTCTCGCCCACCACCAGCAGCCGGACCTCCGAATCCGTGTTGTTGAGGAAGCTGTGGCACTGGCCGGTGCCGGGCGGGAAGCCGACCGAGTCGCCCGGCTTCAGCCGGTGCAGCACCCCGTCCAGCCAGACATCCGGCGTGCCCTCGATCACATAGACGAACTCCTCCTCCGTGCTCTCGGCATGCGGGTAGGAGGTGCGGCGGCCGGGCAGCAGCCGCTCGTGATGGATGCCGATGCGCGTCAGCCCGAAATGCCGGCCCAGCGGCGCGCCGATGCTCATCAGCTCGTCATCGCCCTTGTAATGGTTGGCGTCGGGCCTCTCGATCTCGGTCCAATGCGCGATGCAGGACGGGCGGTCCGTCGGTGCCATGGTCGTCTCTCCGGGCGGCGTCGTGGCCGGCGAGGCTAGCCGAGCGCCCCTGCGAACGCCATGTCGCTGACAGATTTGCCACCGAGCCTCAGGGACCATGAGCCGACCGACAGACCGCCGCCGCCTCCTCGCCCTGCTGCCCGCCGGCCTGCTCGCCGCCTGCGCCGGGTCCTTCGGGCCGCCGCCGCCGCGGGTCCGCATCGTCGATCTGCGGCCGCTGGACGCCACCATGTTCGAGCAGCGCTGGGACGTGCTGCTGCGGGTGGAGGAGCAGGCCGGCACCGGCCTGCAGGTCGACGCCATGACCGCCACGATCGACCTGAACGGCCGGGAGTTCGGCACCGGCCGCGTCGACCGGCCGTTCCTGCTGCCGGCCCATGGCGAGCAGGAGCTGTCGATGCCGCTGCGCGGCTCCGGCCTCGGCCTGGTCGACCAGCTGGCGACGATCGGCCGCCGCGGCGAGCTGAAATGGCGGATCGGGGGCGTGTTCCTGAGCGCCGGCCGCCAGATCCCCTATCAGGACGAGGGCACGGTGTTCTCGCTGCGGGACACGCTGCGGGATTCGCTGCTGCCGTTCTGATCGATCAGCACCCCGCGGAGGCGGACCAGCGCCT
>NZ_JANX01000806.1 GCF_000767795.1 Inquilinus limosus MP06
GTGGCGGAGCCGGTGACGGTGGCGCCCGGGCGCCGGGCGATGATCCCGACCGGCATCGCCATCGCCCTGCCGCGCGGCTGGGAGGCGCAGGTGCGCCCGCGCTCCGGCCTCGCCTTCAAGCACGGCATCACCATCGTCAACGCGCCCGGCACGATCGATTCCGACTATCGAGGCGAGATCGGCGTGGTGCTGATCAACCATGGCGACGAGCCGGTCGCCATCACCCGGGGCATGCGCATCGCCCAGATGGTCGTGGCCCGCCACGCGACCGTCATCTGGGAGGAGCAGCGGAGCCTCGACGCCACCGCCCGCGGCACGGGCGGCTATGGATCCACCGGAACGGGAGCCTGAGGGATGTTCCGACTGCCGAAGAAGATGCTGTTCGCGATCGAGGCGGTTCTCGACATCGCCTACAACGCCGTCGACACGCCGGTGCAGAGCGCCGAGATCACCAAGCGCCAGGGCATCCCGCGCCGGTATCTGGAGCAGGTGCTGCAGCAACTGGTGCGGGTCGACATCCTGACCGGGGTGCGCGGGCCACGCGGCGGCTATCGTTTGGCGCGGGAGCGCCGGCGCATCACCGTCGGCGAGATCGTGCGCGCCATCCGCTCGCTGGAGACCGCGGCCGATGACGAGGACGCGCTGCCGCCGGGATCGCGGCTGGGGCAGGAGATCGTCCGCCCCCTCTGGGCCGAGCTGCAGGAGGAGGCGGTCAAGAAGCTCGATGCCCTGAGCATCGAGGACCTGTCGAACCAGGCCCGCGACAAGGGCATCCCGCGGGAACGCGCCGCGCCGGTCGACTTCTCGATCTAGGCCTTCCTGCGCCGATCCGAGCGTCTGGCCTTCTCCAGGGCCGGCGCGTATAAATGTTGATCAACCAATTTAACGCCCTTGGAGAGTAATATGTCCTCTTCCACCGCCGGGAAGACCGAGTTCCGAGGCAAGATCTACGACTCGATCCTCGACACCATCGGCGCGACCCCGCTGGTGCGGGTGAAGAAGCTGGCTGCGGCCCATGACGCCAAGGCCGACATCCTGGCCAAGCTGGAGTTCTTCAACCCGCTGTCGAGCGTGAAGGACCGCATCGGCCTGGCGATGATCGAGGCGCTGGAGGCCGCGGGCAAGATCAAGCCGGGCGTCAGCACCCTGATCGAGCCGACCTCGGGCAACACCGGCATCGCGCTGGCCTTCGTCGCCGCGGCCAAGGGCTATCGCCTGATCCTGACCATGCCGGAGACCATGTCGGTCGAGCGGCGCAAGATGCTGAAGCTGCTGGGCGCCGAGCTGCACCTGACCGAGGGCCCGAAGGGCATGAAGGGGGCGATCGCCAAGGCCGAGGAGCTGGTCCAGACCATCCCGAACGCGATCATCCCGCAGCAGTTCGAGAACCCGGCCAACCCCGAGGTGCACCGCCGCACCACGGCCGAGGAGATCTGGAACGACACCGATGGCGGCGTCGACATCCTGATCTCCGGCGTCGGCACCGGCGGCACCATCACCGGCGTGGCCGAGGTGATCAAGCAGCGCAAGCCGGGCTTCAAGGCGATCGCGGTGGAGCCCGAGGACAGCCCGGTGCTGTCCGGCGGCAACCCGGGCCCGCACAAGATCCAGGGCATCGGCGCCGGCTTCGTGCCCGGGATCCTGAACACCAAGGTCATCGACGAGGTCGTGCGAATCTCGAACGAGCGGGCCTTCCAGGTCGCCCGCCAGGTCGCCAAGCTCGAGGGGCTGCCGGCCGGCATCTCCTCCGGCGCCGCCCTGGCCGCGGCGCTCGAGGTCGGCGCCCGGCCGGAGAACGAGGGCAAGAAGATCGTCGTGATCGTGCCGTCGATCGCCGAGCGCTACCTGTCGACCGCGCTGTTCGAAGGGCTGGATTAAGCTCCGCCTTCTCAGTGCGTGCGGGGGAAGCGGGCCTTCGGGCCCGCTTTTCACGAGTCCGTCCGATACTGCTGCTGGCGCGGCCGTCTGACGGCGGCGTCTCCGCTTCCGGTGCTCACGCACCAAATGTGCGTTGCGCTCCGGTTCTCGACGCCACCGCCAGCCGACTCACGCCAGCGCAGTCTCGAACGGCCTTTCATTTGGGTAAT
>NZ_JANX01000807.1 GCF_000767795.1 Inquilinus limosus MP06
GCTCGGCTCCGGCTACGGCGCCCTGCCGGCGCATGACGGGCTGTGGCAGGCGGCGGAGGAGACGGCGGAGGACCTGCTCGGCCGGCTCTCCGTGGTGCCGCTGGTGCTGGAGGCGCGGGGCCTGGACGTGACGCCGGAGACCGTGGAGCGGCTGGAGCGCGCCGGCGATGCCGACAGCGCCCGCATCCTGCACCGGATCTACACCGACGAGATCGGCCATGTCGCCGCCGGCCGGCGCTGGTTCGAATGGGAGTGCGGCCGCCAGGCCTTGCCGCCGGTCCCGACCTATCACGCGCTGGTGCGGCGCTACTTCCGGGCCAAGCTGAAGCGGCCCTTCAACGTGCCGGCCCGCGACCTGGCCGGCTTCGCCGCCGCCTTCTACGAGCCGCTGGCGGATTAGGGATCAGCCCTTGCGCTCGTAGATCACATACAGCTTGCGCGCCGGGGTCAGGTTCCGCCAGGTGCCCGCGAACCCGGCCGGAATGACGAAGCTGGCCCCGGCCTCGAAACGGCGGATGCCGCCGGATTCGTCGGTGAGCTCCACCGTGCCGGACAGCAGATGGCAGAACTCCTCCTCGGTGTAGTTCACGCGCCAGGCGCCGATCGCGCCCTCCCACATCCCCGAGGAGAACTGGCCGCTCGGATCGTCATAGAAGTTGCGCACCGTCTGCACCGGGTCGCCGGCCAGCACCTTGGCCGGATCCGGCCGATAGGTCGTGTCCTCGGACCGGGCGGTGGCGAAATCGACGATATCGGCGGCAGTCTTGCTCATGGCGGCCTCGCATGCGGGAGGCGCGAGACTGCCGGCTTCAGCCGGTGCTGTCGAGGCTCCAGGAGGGGCGGGCGAAGCGCTCGGCCATGAAGTCGACGAAGCTGCGCACCTTGGCCGACAGGGTGCGGGCCGGCGGATAGACGGCATGGATGCCGATTTCCGGCAGCCGCCACTCCGGCAGCACCTGCACCATCCGGCCGGCGGCGAGATCGGGCGCGGCGATGAAATCCGGCTGCCGGGCGATGCCGTAGCCCTCGCGGATCGCCGCCTGGATGGCATCGCCATTGTTGATCTGCAGCCGGGCGCTGACGCGCACGCGCACCTCGCCCTCCGGGCCGGTCAGCACCCAATCACCCCGGTCGCCGCCATAGGCATAGGCGATGCAGCGGTGCCGGGCGAGGTCGGAGGGATGCTCGGGCGTGCCATGGGCCGCGAGATAGGATGGCGCGGCGCAGAGCAGGATCCGGCAGGGCGCCAGCCGGCGGGCGATCAACGAAGAATCGGCCAGCCGGCCGATCCGGATCGCCAGGTCGGTGCCGTCCTCCAGCAGGTCGACGACCCGGTCGTTCAGGGTCAGGTCGACCGACACCTCCGGGTAGCGCTCCAGATAGCCGGCCATGGCGGGCGCGACATGCAGCACGCCGAAACTCATCGGCGCGTTCACCCGCAGCAGGCCGCGCGGCCGGGCGTGCAGCGCCGCCGCCTCCTCCTCGGCCTCGAGGACGTCAGCGGTGATGCGCTGCGCCCGGCGGTAGAAGGCGGCGCCGGCCTCGGTCAGGCTCAGCCGGCGGGTGGTGCGGTTGAGAAGCCGGGTGCCCAGCCGGGTCTCGAGGTCGAGGATCGCCCGGCTGGCCAGCGCGCGCGACAGGCCCAGCTGCTCCGCCCCCGCGGCGAAGCTGCCGGCATCGACGATGCGCACGAACAGGTCCAGCGTGGCCAGGCGATCCATGATTGTCAAAAATGGATCAACAATCTTTTGATGTCACGCCGGATTATCAAAATCGGTCGCAGGCGCAATATGGCGGGCGGAGGTCGCGGCCGGCCGTCCCCGTGTCGCCACGCCCTGGAGATCGATCATGCCCACGATGCCCGCGCTCTTCGTCTCCCACGGCTCGCCGATGCTGGCGCTGTCGGACGAGCCGGCGGGGCGGTTCTTCGACGCGCTCGGCCCGTCGCTGCCGCGCCCGGACGCGATCCTGCTGGCCTCGGCCCATTTCGAGACCGAGGTGCCGACCGTCGGTGCGGTGCAGACGCCGGAGACGATCCACGATTTCTACGGCTTCCCGGAGCCGCTGTACCAGGTCCGGTACCC
>NZ_JANX01000808.1 GCF_000767795.1 Inquilinus limosus MP06
GCCGGCGACCCGGAGCGGTCACGCCTGCTGCAGGAAATCCTGCTGCTGCGCGCCGCGGCGGAACGATCTGGTGCCGAGATAGCCGATCGCCAACAAAAGGGCGGAAGCGGCCAGATACCGACATTGACCTTGCCTACCTCGTAATTCTGCACGTTCCGCCATACTGTGACGGAACGAACTCTCCTCCAATCATCGAGTTTCGGCTATGAACCGCAGCTCCTTCATTCGAGATTGTCGTTGTTTGAACGGCTCCTGTTTGCAGAACCTCAATAAATGACAAGCCCTGATAACCACGAATTGGATACACTTCTTCAACCCCGACGTTGCCCACCATAAACGCCTTGTTTGCGAGCGAGTCATAATTAAACACCATCGAGAAGTTGTCCGACGCGATGCCATCTGGTGACCATCTTCGATCAAACAAGCATTCGAATTTAAGGACATCCGCGAGCGCAGACGAGCCCATTAGGAAGAGCGGAAAGGAAATCAATAATTGCTTGATCATGGCCGGCACTCCAGAAATCTTACTAAAACTATTCCACCATTATATCACATTGCCATTCTTTGCAGGTGTTAGTTGCAATCGATAGCAGCCTGCCGCGAATTTGAACGTATACTACGGTGACGAACTACCTATGATCAAAAAAACCATCTGAAAGCAAGTGAGCGGATCATAGACAGAACGGAGAGATCCAAAGCGCTGACGCCTATCATTACAATACAGAAGACAAAGTTGCAGCAAAAGGCCGGTGCGGGCCTAACCCATCAACCTTAGGGCCGAGTCCAAACGGCTCTCAGGTCTCGAAAGATCGCGCAGAGGTTGACGATCCGGCCGTAAACGCAATGTGCATTGCGTCCATCCCGATTCTCGTTCATGATATGTTCCATGAATGAGGCGCAATTCGAACCGATCAAGCCGACCGATCCCGACATGCTGTGGACCGGCTGGGCGCTGCACATGGTGCGCGAGGCCGCCGAGATCGACATGCGCAGCAAGCGGATGACCGAGCGGCAGCAGGAGCGGGCGGACAGCGACTCGGCGGTCGATTTCGGGCAGATCCAGTCGCGACTGTCCCGGTCGCTGCGGCTGTCGGTGGCGCTGGCCGAGCGGATCCGCATCGACTACCTGATGCGGCGGGGCGAGCGCGAGGCGTCGGGCGAGCAGCAGCGCCGCCGGCAGAAGCGGGAGCAGGCCGTCGAGGCCGTCGTCAAGGCCACCGCGACGCCCATCGATGGCGAGGGCGCCGAGCATCTGCGGTCGGTGGTGTGGAAGCGGGTGGTCGAGGACGAGATCCTGGACGCGCAGCTCGACAGCCTGTCGCCGGAGGAGTTCGTGCAGGCGGTGTGCCGCAAGATCGGCCGCCCGCCGCCGCCGATCCCGCTGCCGCAGGGCTGCGGCGAGGCCGTTGAGGACGCCCCGCAGGCGGAGCCCGCCGAGACAGCCGATCACGAGCCGGCGGAGGATTGGGTATCGGCATCGGACGAGCCCGGCACGGGCCGGCCGATGCCGCGACCGTCCACACCCGACAGCAGCTGACCGTCCCGGCGCATTCTCTCACCGTCATTGCGAGGAGGCGAAGCCGACGAAGCAATCCGTCGTCCCGCCAGAGCGGCTGCATGGATTGCTTCCCCCGGCTCAAGGTCGGGGTCGCAATGGCGACATGGCTGCAGAACCAGTGTCCAAAGCCGAGTATTTTGCCTCTCCCGTTTACGGGAGAGGTCGGAGGCGTTTGCGCCTCCGGGTGAGGGGGTTTGTCGAAGCCGCGGCCCGCCTCCACCCTATCTCGCTGCGTGAGCCCGGCCTCTCCCGTAGGCGGAGGCTAAGCCGCGTCGGCCTTGCCGATGCCCAGGAAGGCGTCGAGCGCCGCGATGTCCCGCTTCTCCCCGGCCATGTCGGCGGCCAGGCGCTCATACAGTCCGGCCATGCCCTCATAGATCAGCCGGGCGGGGTCGTCGGGGCCGAGGAAATCGGCGATCTCGCGCATCTCCGCCACCCAGCGATAGGCCTTGCCGTACATGTCGGGCAGGCCCTTCTCGAACCGGGCCAGCAGCTGCGGCTGGCTGGCCGCCAGCTCGGCGT
>NZ_JANX01000809.1 GCF_000767795.1 Inquilinus limosus MP06
TAGGGGAGGGGCTCTCGATGACGAGAGCCGGCGCGGAGTTGGCCAGGATATCTGCGAGGCCAGCGGTGACGCTCAACCTCGATTCCATCGGCGCCAATACCCCTCCCCTACCCCCTCCCGCAAGGGGAGGGGGAGGATAAAAGGGGTAGGCCCGATCGCAATCACCCTGCTCTACGCCGCCCCGGCCATCCCCCGCAGGTCGAAGTCGAACAGCACGTCGCTGCCCATGAGATAGGTGCGGCAGGGCGGGCGCAGGGCCTGGTCGAGATGGGCGATCTCCGGCAGCCGCAGGCCGCCCTTGCCGGAGCCGATGATCAGCGGCGCCACCGCGACATGCAGCCGGTCCAGCACCCCGGCGGCGAGGAAGCGCGACACCGTGGTGCCGCCGCCCTCGATCATCACCCGCTTCAGACCCCGCGCCGCCAGCGCGTCCAGCACCGCCGCCGGGCACGGGTCGTCGAGGCCGATGATCTCCGCCCCGCCGGCCGGCTTGCCGGCGCGGTCGGCCGAGCACAGCAGCAGCGTCGGGGCGGCGCCGTCGGTGAACAGGCCGTGGCCGGCATCGAGCCGGCGGCCGGGGTCCAGCACCACCCGCACCGGGTTCGGCCCGTCGACCCGGCGCGTGGTCAGCCGCGGGTCGTCATGCGCCACCGTGCCGGCGCCGACCAGCACCGCGTCGGCCAGTGCCCGCAGCCGGTGCAGATGGTCCAGGTTGCAGGGGCCGGTGACATATTGCGACTGGCCGCAGCCGGTGGCGATGTGGCCGTCGATGCTCTGGCCGAGATGGGCCAGGACGTAGCGGCCCCCGGCCTCGGCGAAGGGCCGCAGCAGCTCGATCCGGTCGCGGCCCTCGGCGTCGGAGGGCAGCGGCGCCTCCGGCCGGCCGGCGCGGCGGTCGAGCAGCCAGATCCAGGCGGTGTCCATCATCCCTCGGTTCGCGCATAGATGTCGCCGGATCGGTCCTCCGGCGAGAGAGTCAACAGCCAGGCCCGCACTTCGTGCCCCTCCCGCCAGTTCGGCCACAGGAAGCGCCCGGTTTCGCCGACCGAGACCTGGAAGCGGCAGTCTCCCAGCGCCTCGATCCGGTCGAGGGCGGCCAGGGTCGCCGGCAGCGCCGCCGGCACGTATTCGACGGACAGGCAGGGCAGGGGGCGCGACAGCCCGGCCAGCACCTCGGCCTCGAAGCCCTCGACATCGATCTTGCAGAAGGCGGGGGGGCCGAACCGCTCGATCAGCGCGTCCAGTGTCGTCACCGGCACCTCGGCCCGCCGGTCCCAGCGGATCGAGGAAAAGCCGTCGGCCCGCGACACCGTCTCGATCCAGTCCTGCGACAGGCTGGCCACGGTCGGGTTGCGGCTGCTGAGATGCAGCGTCGCGGTGCCGGGGGCGGCGCCGACCGCGCTCTCGACCAGGGTGATGCTGGGCTGATGGCGGAAGCTGCGGCGCAGCAGCCGGGCCAGGTCGGGCTGCGGCTCGACCGCCACCACCCGGGCGCCGAGCCCGGCCCAGCACAGGCTGCGGTTGCCGACATGGGCGCCGATGTCGAAGCACAGGTCGCCGGGGCGGATCAGGGCCGAGAAGAAGCGCCGGAAGCGGGCCGAGCGTCCGGGGATGCCGCGATAGATGGCGAGGGAACGGGCGATGCCGGCGGCGCGGCTAATGGCATTCATGCGAGAAGGCGCCGCTGCCGCCGCCACAGCCAGACCACGTCGCGGCCGAAGGACCAGCACAGCGCCGCCAGGGCGCCGGCGGCCAGGGTGGCGGCGAGGGCGTGCGGCACCGGCGGCGCCAGGCAGGCGATCAGCACCAGGATCTGGATCACGCAGACCGCCTTGCGGGCGAAGCTCTCCGGCACCGGCGCGCGTAGCCAGGGCCAGGCGGCACCGGCCAGGACGTAGAGATAGCGCATCGCCCCGATCAGCAGCACCCAGGGGCCGACCTTGCCCCATTGCCAGGCCAGCACCGACAGGACCAGGACGAAAAAGGCGTCGGCCTCCATGTCGAATCGGGCGCCGAAGCGGGAGGCCAGGCCGCTGCGCCGCGCCGCCCAGCCATCGACCCCGTCCAGCCCCAG
>NZ_JANX01000810.1 GCF_000767795.1 Inquilinus limosus MP06
GCGCGGGGCGGAGATCCTGACCCGCACCGAATGCGTGTC
The DNA here is from genome assembly GCF_000767795.1 of Inquilinus limosus MP06. Lineage (GTDB taxonomy): Bacteria > Pseudomonadota > Alphaproteobacteria > DSM-16000 > Inquilinaceae > Inquilinus > Inquilinus limosus_E. The sequence goes on from NZ_JANX01000810.1 coordinate 40, forward strand.
GCTGCGGCGGCGCGACGGGCTGTGGCACGCCGTGCTGCGCCCGGCCGGCGGTGGGGCGGAGCGCCAGGTCGTCGCCCGCGCCGTCGCCAACGCCGCTGGCCCCTGGGTCGACAAGGTGCTGACGGGGGCTGCGGGACTGAAGTCCGGCAAGAAGATCCGGCTGGTGCGCGGCAGCCACATCGTGGTGCGGAAGTTCTATGACGGGCCGCAGGCCTATCTGGTGCAGAACACCGACAAGCGGGTGATCTTCATCAACCCCTATGAGAACGGCTACCTGCTGATCGGCACCACCGACATCCCGCAGACCGGCGACCCCGACACGGTGGCGGTCGACCCGGCGGAGATCGAATATCTCTGCGGCGTGCTGAACCGGGCGTTCCAGCGCCAGACCGGGCCGCAGGACGTGGTGCATTCCTTCGCCGGGGTGCGGCCGCTGTTCGACGACGACGCCGCCAACCCCTCGGCCGTCACCCGCGACTACGTCTTCGACGTCGACGATGAGGGCGGCCGGGCGCCGATCCTCTCCGTGTTCGGCGGCAAGATCACCACCTTCCGCAAGCTGGCCGAGCACGCGCTGGACCGCCTGCGCCCCTTCTTCCCGGCGATGGGCCCGGCCTGGACCGCGGCGGCGCCGCTGCCCGGCGGCGACATGCCGGGCGCCGATTTCGACCGCTGGCTGGCGGAGTTCCGCCGTCGCCATCCCTGGCTGCCGGAGGATCTGGCCCTGCATTACGGCCGGCTCTACGGCACCCGGGCCGACGCGCTGCTGGAGGGCGCCCGGTCGATGGCCGATCTCGGCCGGTCTTTCGGCGCACTGCTGTACGAGCGCGAAGTGTCCTGGCTGCGGGCGCAGGAATGGGCCGAGGACTCCGAGGACATCCTGTGGCGCCGCACCAAGCACGGGCTGCATCTATCCCCTGCCGAGACTGTTGCCTTCACCGAGTGGCTGGACGCCGCACCGGCGCCGGTCGCACAGGCGGCGGGGCGATGATAGGCTTGGCGCTTGGGCGCGGCCTTATAAACTCCCCCTCCCCTTGCGGGAGGGGGTTGGGGGAGGGGTCTGCGCGCGTCCGCGCGCGAATGGTTAGGACTTCCGTACCCGCGATCTGCTCTCGGCACCGCGAGATCGGTGCAAGCCGAGACACCCCCTCCCCCTACCCCCTCCCGCAAGGGGAGGGGGAGAGTGGATTTTCCGGGACATTTTCCCATGACCCTCGATCTTTCCGCCGACCCCGACCTCCTTGCCCTGCGCGCCCTCTCCGCCCGGCTGGGCCGCGACCCGGAGCGGGTGCAGGCGGCGGGCGGCAATACCTCGCTGAAGCGCGACGGCATCATGTGGATCAAGGCCTCCGGCACGTGGCTGGCCCGGGCCGAGGAGGAGGAGATCCTGGTGCCGGTACGGCTCGACCCGCTGCTGCGGGCGATGCGCGACGGCGACCCTGCCGCCGAGACCGCCCGCGACTTCGTGGTGGCCGAGCACAATCCCCGTGGGCTGCGGCCATCGATCGAGACCACGGTGCACGCCGTCTTCCCCTTCACCGTGGTGCTGCATGTCCATTGCGTCTCGACCATCGCGCTGGCCATCCGCAGCGATGCCGAGCCCCGGCTGGCCGAGCGGCTGGACGGGCTGTCCGGCGTTGACTGGGCCTTCATCCCCTACTGCAAGCCGGGCCTGACCCTGTCGCAGGCGATCTCGGCGCGGCTGCGGCCCGCCACCAATGTCGTGGTGCTGGGCAATCACGGGCTGGTGGTGGCGGCGGACGGCGTCGAGGAAGCGGGCGCGCTGCTGGACCAGGTTTGCGCCGCTCTCGCCCAGCCCCGCCGCCCCTCCCCCGCGGCGCAGCCGGACGCCCTCGCCGAGTTCGTCCGCGGCACGCCCTACCGGCTGCCGCAGGATCCGGTGGCGCATGACGCGGCGACCGATCCCGCCAGCCTGGCTCTGGCCACCGCCGGCGCCTTCTATCCCGATCATGTCGATCGTTCCTCGGTCGCCGCCTGGCCACGGCCGCACGCCGGCCGAGCTGGC
>NZ_JANX01000811.1 GCF_000767795.1 Inquilinus limosus MP06
GATCGGCGCCGGCCAGCGCCTGACCGCGGCGCTGCGGGACGCCTTCGGCATCGGCGTCGCCGCCGAGACGCCGTCCAACGCCATCGTCGTGGCCGAGCGCATGCTGGGCCTGGCCCGGGCCTATGAGAACTACGCCGTCGTCAGCCTGCAGAACGAGATCGGCTCCGGCATTTCGATCAATGGCGACGTCTATCGCGGCAAGGGCCAGGCCGGCGAGATCGGCCACCTGTCGCTGGCCCCCTATTCCGGCGCCGCCTGCCGCTGCGGGAAGTGCGGCTGCCTGGCGTCCCTCGCCTCGCTCTCCGCCATCTCGCGCCAGGCGCTGAAGCGCGGGCTGTCGGACGACATCGCGGTGCTGGCCCATATCGCATCGCAGGGCGACCCGGAGGCGATCGAGATCTTCGACTGCGCCGGCCGCTGGATCGGCCAGGCCCTGGCCCAAGTCGCCAACCTGTTCGATCTGGAGGCCATCGTGTTCCGGGCGCCGCAGCCGGCGCTGAACATCTACCTGCTGAAGGCGCTGAACGAGAGCTTCCGCGCCCATGGCTACAATTTCGACGAATGCCGCACCGGGATCGTCATCAGCCCCGACGAGGGCGACGGCTATCTGCGCGGCGCGGTCGGCCTGGCGCTGGACCTGCTGCTGCGCCAGGGCGGGATGAGACGACCGCCCTGATCCCCGCGGGGATCAGGGCGTTCCCAAGCCAAGCAAACACACCAGCCAGCCACGGGAGGCTAAGATGAACCTGCGCAGCATGCGGCTCGGGCCGAGCCTTTGCATCCTCGTCCTTGCCGCCGGCCTGGCCGGACCGGCCCTGGCCGAGACGACCGAGATCCGCTTCTTCATCCCCGGCGCCAGCGATGAGGTCAGCCAGAAGACCCTGCCGGGCTTCATCGCCGATTTCGAGGCCAAGAACCCCGACATCAAGGTGAAGGTCGAGGGCGTCGGCTGGGACGAGGCGTTCCAGAAGCTGTCGACCGACTTCATCGCCGGCCGCGCCGCCGACGTCGTCTATATCGGCACCCGCAACGTCGCCGAGCTGTCGATGATGGGCGCGATCCAGCCGGTCGACGGGCTGGTCGACGCCGCGACCTTGGGCCGGATCCCGGAGACGCTGCGCCAAGCGGCGCAGTTCGGCGACAAGCAGATGGCCGTGCCGATGGCCTTCTCGACCCAGGCGCTCTACTACCGCACCGACCTGATCCCGACCCCGCCCAAGACCTGGGACGAGCTGGTGGCGACGGCGAAATCGGTGATGGAGAAGAACCCCGGCATGTACGGCTACGCCACCTCGGCGGCCGCGCATGTCACCCTGGTCAGCCAGTTCCTGAACTTCGTCTACCAGAATGGCGGCGAAGCCTTTGATTCGTCTGGCGAAACCAGGATCAACAGCCCGGAGGCGGTGGCCGCGCTGCAGTTCTATGTCGACCTGTTCCAGAAGGACAAGGTCGTGCCCAACCCGCTGGAGCTGAACCGCGAGCAGCACCCGCCGCTGTTCGCCCAGGGCAAGATCGCGATGATGGTCAGCGGCCCCTGGGGCAAGTCGATCATGGGCCTGCCCCCCGACAACAAGACCGCGCCCTATGCCGTGGCGCCGCTGCCCTGCGGCAAGGCGTGCAAGGGCGAGCAGGTGTCGGACAGCCTCGCCATCTCGGCCAAGTCCGCGCATCCCGAGGCGGCGGGCAAGTTCGTCGCCTATCTGCTGCAGCCCGAGGTTCACGCCAAGTGGGACGACCAGCGCGGGCTGGTGCCGCTGCTGGCCGAGGAGGAGCAGATGGACACCTTCAGGACGCCGTTCTGGCAGACCTTCATCGCCATGAAGGCGAACGGCTTCGCCCAGCCGACGCCGCGCGCCTGGCAGCCCTTCGAGAAGATCCTGGTCGAGGCGGTGCAGTCCGCCATCCTCGGCAAGGCGACGCCGCAGGAGGCGCTGGACGCGGCGGCGGAGAAGATCCGCAAGGCCCGCATCGAACCGCGCGCCTGACCCCGTGGTCGCGCTCGCCCCCGCCACGGCGCCGCGCCGGGCCGCCCGCGCCCGGCCCTGGTCGCCGGACAAGG
>NZ_JANX01000812.1 GCF_000767795.1 Inquilinus limosus MP06
AGCCAGTCCGCCGCCGCGCCGCCATCGCCGGCCGCATCGGCCAGGCGCTTTACGGCGCCGCCATCGACCCCGACGCCGAGCCCGGCGGGCGGCCGTCCCGCCTCCCGGGTCAGCAGCACCGCATGGTCGGCCCCGACCAGGCCGCGCAGGATGTCCAGGCTGTCCGCACAGCCCTCCGGCCTCGCGGCCGCGTCATAGATCCGCTCGACCGCACCGAACACCGCCTCCGCCTGCATGCCCCCTCGCCCCGAATGCCGTCTTGAAATCGCATGGCTCCGCAACGGCCCTAAAAGACGGGCTGAAGATGGCAATCCTCGGGACCGGATTGTGGCCGGCCTGCCATAACTGGTATGACGGTTAGTATTGCAGCAGGATGACAGTCCTTTCGCGTGGGCATCGAGCCGACACCGATCCGCTTGAGGCCCGGCGCGCCACCGGCGGCAACGGCTCCTCAGGCCCGCGGGGGAATCGAATAGGTGCCGGTGGCGTGGGCCACCGGCTCGGCCTCTCCTTCCGAGAACAGCAGCACCTCGCCATAGGCCAGGCGCTTGCCGAGCTTGAGCAGCCGGGCCTCGGCCACCACCGGCACCAGCGCCGGGCGGCGCAGGAAGTTGATCGCCATCGAGGTGGTGACCGCCAGCTCGACCCGGCCGATCCGGCTGAGCACCGCGGCGTAGAGCGCGACATCGGCCAGGCCGAACAGGGCCGGGCCGGTGATGGTGCCGCCGGGCCGCACGAAATCGTCGCGGCAGGGCATCACCAGCGTCGCGGTGCCCGCGCCCAGCGCCGTGACCGTCACGCCGAAGGCGCCGATCAGCGGCACGCCGTCGCGGATGATCGCCTCCACCACCTCGGCCTCGATCGCCGGCTGCATCGCCGCCCTCCCCGTCCGGTTTCCGCCAGTAGGGCCGAGCGCGGCGGCGGCCGCAAGCCTCGGCTGCCCGGCATGGGCCTGGCGGAGAGTAGAGGCTTAGGATCGGCACGCTTCGCTTGGCCCGGTCAGGCGGCGGCGCGGCTCCGGCGGGCGTCGCTCACCGTCAGCCAGATCGCCGATACCAGGAAGTAGAAGGCGCCGAATGCGGCGTAGGGAGCGATGGCGGTGATGCCGATGGACTCGGTGCCGCCGGCCCGCTTGAGAAAGAACAGCCCGGCCAGGGCCGACTGGGCGCCGCTCAGGATCATCACCCATTGCGCGCCATACGACGCCCAGCGCCCGACGGCGGTGGCGAGCTGGAAGGCGCCGGCCAGCACGGCCCAGACGCCGTAGACGCCGAGCACGGCGTTCATGCTGTGGCCCAGGGCGATGACGACGGCGATTGCGGTGAGCACGCTGATGCCGACGTTCAGCATCTGGGTCCGGTTGCGGCCCAGCCCGCCGGAGCGCCGGGCGTCGACCAGGTTCGCCAGGGCGTCCCACGCCGGATAGGCGACCAGCATGACGGCCGACAGCTGCGGCATGTCCTTCGCCGCCGTGAAGGCCAGGGCGACCCAGGCTGCCGCGACCGCGAACCGGATGGTGTAGTAGCGCTTGAGCCAGCCGGATGACGATGGGGCGGGCTGAGGATCGGTGATCGGATGCCGCATGTCGATTCTCCAATAGCTATCTACCTACTAGAAGGTAGATATATTGTAGTCAATTGCTTTCGAGGTGATGCCGGCGCCGGCTCGTGCGGCGGGAATGGATGGCTTCGTCGGCTTCGCCTCCTGGCAATGACGGTTTGGGGGTGAGCCGCGCCAACCACCCCCACCGTCATCGCGAGCCCCGCAGGGGCGTGGCGATCCATGGCCGCGCCGTTCGCACCGACCCGGGACGGGTTGCAAACACAAAGCCCCTTGCGCCGGCCTGCGACTTTGTTCATGATATGTTCTATGAAGCTCGCTCCCCAGGATCTCGACGTCCAGGCCTATTGCCGCAGCCTCGCGCTGCAGCAGATCCAGATGCTCACCCGCCTGGCCGAGATCGCCATGCAGCTCGCCGAGGCCGAGGGCGCCCGCGCCATCGCCGCCCAGGCTCGCGCTGCCACGCCCAAGACCGATGAGACGGCGGTGCAGGCCGCCC